>NZ_JAFREF010000019.1:0-18617 GCF_017377665.1 Faecalibacterium sp. Marseille-P9590 | reverse complement strand
TAGGGAGGGGGGATTCGAAACACCCCTCCCTACCTCTGGCCCGCGCGGAGCGCAAAGCTATTTGACCGAAAGAGAAAACTGCCCGGCGCGCGAGGCCGTCAATCAGTAACGACCATCATCTCCGCGTTCTCCTCAATGGAGTAATTTGCAAAATACCCCTCTTCCAGCGGGATCCACCGCTCCACAAAATTCGAATACAGCTCCCCCTCCCGTTTGCGGAGCCGCCGAGCCTGCTCATCGGGAGAGCAGGTGACGAATATTCTTATGTCATAATAGGGTGCAAGGCTGGGATGATGGCTGTAGCTTCCCTCCACGATGACCAGCGGCGCAGAGCCGAGGGGACGCGGCGGCAGATAGACACCTTCGCGGCAGGAGTAGGCCTGGTAGGAGAATGCCTGCCCTGCCCGGGCGGGAGCGACGACCTCATCCCGCAGGCGCTGGGTGTCCATGTTGGCGCAGGGAATCTTCTCCCAGCCCGTGACACGCCGGGATGGCGGGAGATAGAAGTCATCGGTGTGGACGGTGATGCTTTGAGGAAAACGCTCTGTCAGTTGTGCGGCCAGCGTCGTTTTGCCGCTGCCGCAGCGGCCATCCAGTGCGACGAGGACGGCAGATTGTCGGGCCAGACGGTCGGCGATGGCCGAGGTCAGCTCTTCGGGTGAGATAAGATGCATGGGGATACCATTCCTTTTTATCGCAAGTCAAGAAATTAGTGCAACATCCAAACAGCATAGTTGCGATATGCAATTCAACGCTGTTGCTGTTGCATTAAAAAGTTGAATTGCTATATCAGCTTTGGCTCAGTATAGCACGGCGGAGAAAATGGAGCAAATATTTTTACAAAAAAGGTGTTGACACAGAGCCAGACCTATGGTAAGATAATGCCACGTTAGAAATGACTAACCCAGAAGCGGAAGAAGCTCGAGATGAGCAGGCTGCCGCATTCTTTTTGAAATATCGGTTAGTTTTTTCTAACCGCATCCCCTGCATAAGCACCACACGGCAGGAGACAATAGTGGAAAACGGGCAGGGAGGCCGAAGACATGGAACGCAACTTTGAGACAGTCATGATCGAACAGTGCGCCCCGGTGCTGGCCAGCTTAAAGCCTGCGGGACTTTTCCGCTACGAGACGAGCGACCGCGCCGACCTTGCCCGCCGCGTCCGCAGCTGGAACGAACAGCTGGGCGAAAAGGGCCTCTGTGTCCGCGTCCTCAAGGGCTGTGTGCGGACCCATCGGTATCTGGTGTATGTCTACCGCGAGAGCAAGCTCCGCGCTGTGCTGGCCCAGCCGCAGGTGCGGGATTTCCTGTGCAAGGAAGGCTACACTCTGCCTGAGCAGTCGGACGACTACGCGCCGCTTTTGCGGCAGCTGTCCCGCCGGCTCTGCTGCGAGGCCGATTTTCCCCATGAAATCGGCGTATTTCTGGGCTATCCGCTCCACGATGTGGTGGGCTTTATCGAAAATGCGGGCCGCAACTTCACCTGCTGCGGCTGCTGGAAAGCCTATGGTGACCCCAATGCCGCCCAGCGGCATTTTGCTCAGTTGAACAAGTGTACGGCAGTATATCTCCGCCTGTTCCGCAGCGGAACGCCCATCCAGCGTCTGGCTATTGCAGCCTGACGCCCCTGAATTTTGACATTCTCTTCCAAATACTCTCTTTTTATCCTGGCGCCCGCTA
Source organism: Faecalibacterium sp. Marseille-P9590 (assembly GCF_017377665.1). Lineage (NCBI taxonomy): Bacteria > Bacillati > Bacillota > Clostridia > Eubacteriales > Oscillospiraceae > Faecalibacterium > Faecalibacterium sp. Marseille-P9590. The sequence goes on along the minus strand of NZ_JAFREF010000019.1, from coordinate 16,937 downwards.
GAGCGAAACCACGCACTGGCGGGAAGAATCCTCCTTTTGACACGCGGCCGCTCGTTGCAGAATACCCCCTGCACCGGGCGGCTGTGTCATTTGCGGGGAGTGTAAAAGAGAAAAATCGTAAATATGTGCAAACAAAGTTAGCATATAGAAACTGTAAAAATCTTCTTGAAATAAGAGAAGAAAATTTGTTTGTTCATACAAACTAACTTTTTTGAGCCGGAAAATGGTTGACAATGCGGGTTAGTAAGTATAAACTATCAATGCTGATAGTTGCGACTGACTAACTGCCGTAGCTTTTCGGAGGGGGACGCGGGCATGAGCGAGCGCGTTGCGGCGTCTGGCTGGTGCGACCATCCCCGAGGACGAAAAAAGCGAACTGAAAAGCTCCCTGCAGAATGGGGAGCACGAATGGGAGTGGAACAATTATGATGCCTTTGACTATGGCAAAAGCAGGCGACACCGTCACCATCCGGAAGATCACCGGCAAGGACGAAGTGCGTCTGCATCTGGCGGAGCTGGGTTTTGTGGTGGACAGTCAGGTGACGATCGTCAATGAGATCGCAGGCAACCTCATCGTTCAGGTCAAGGAGAGCCGTCTGGCCCTCGACAAGACGATGGCAAACCGCATTATGATCGGCTGAGCAGCGGCAAAACGCTGTTTGGGAGACGCTCCGAAACTGGATAGTCTCTGAATAGAAAGACAAGCAGAGGAGGATTTTTTATGAAGACTCTGAAAGACGTTAAGGTCGGCGAAACTGCCACCGTGGCGCGCCTGCACGGCGAAGGCCCGGTCAAACGCCGCATCATGGACATGGGCATCACCAAGGGTGTGGAGATCTACGTCCGCAAGGTCGCCCCTCTGGGCGACCCGATGGAGCTGACCGTGCGCAACTACGAACTGAGCGTGCGCAAGGCCGACGCCGAAATGATCGAAGTCGTTTGATCGTAACGAGAGGAAAGGAGTTGCAATGAGCATTAAAATTGCACTGGCCGGCAACCCGAACTGTGGTAAGACTACCCTGTTCAACAATCTGACCGGCTCTAATCAGTACGTCGGCAACTGGCCCGGCGTTACCGTCGAGAAGAAGGAAGGCAAGCTGAAGGGCGAGAAGGATGTCATCATCCAGGACCTGCCCGGTATCTACTCCCTGTCTCCGTACACTCTGGAAGAAGTCGTCTCCCGTACTTATCTGGTCAAGGAGAAGCCCGATGCCATCCTGAACATCATTGATGGCACCAACATCGAGCGCAACCTGTACCTGACCACTCAGCTCATCGAGCTGGGCATCCCCGTGGTCATGGCTGTCAATATGATCGACCTCGTCCGCAAGAACGGCGATAAGATCGACCTGAAGAAGCTGAGCGCCGAGCTGGGCTGTCAGGCTGTTGAGATCAGCGCACTGAAGGGCGAAGGCACCGAGGCTGCTGCAAAGGCTGCTATGGCTGCTGCAAAGGCTGGCAAGGGCGGCGAGCTGCCCCACGTCTTCACCGGCAGCGTTGAGCACGCCATCGCTCACATCGAGGAGTCCATCCAGGGCAAAGTCGATGACCGCTTCCTGCGCTGGTACGCTGTCAAGTTGTTCGAGCGCGACGACAAGGTCATGGATGAGCTGAAGCTCTCCTCCGACCTGATCGCTCACATCGACCAGCACATCAAGGACTGCGAGACTGAGATGGACGATGACGCCGAGAGCATCATCACCAACCAGCGTTACGCATACATCAACGGTGTCGTCGATAAGGCTGTCAAGAAGAAGGCCCGCGTCGAGCACCTGACCGTTTCCGATAAGGTCGACCAGATCGTCACCAACCGTGTGCTGGCTCTGCCTATCTTCGCAGTCATCATGTACCTGATGTACTCCCTGTCTATGGGTACTTCCATCGCCGACGGCGGCTGGGCCATCGGCACGTTTGCGACCGACTGGACCAACGACGTCCTGTTCGGTGAGATCGTCCCCAACGCGCTGGGCGGCTTCCTCGAGGGCATCGGCGTGGCAGGCTGGTTGTACGGCCTGATCATGGACGGTATCGTCGCCGGTGTCGGCGCGGTCCTGGGCTTCGTTCCCCAGATGCTGGTCCTGTTCTTCCTGCTGTCCATCCTGGAGGACATCGGCTATATGTCCCGTGTTGCCTTCATCATGGACCGTATCTTCCGTAAGTTCGGCCTGTCCGGTAAGAGCTTTATCCCCGTGCTGGTCGGCACGGGCTGCGGCGTCCCGGGCGTCATGGCTTCCCGTACCATTGAGAACGAGCGTGACCGCCGCATGACCATCATGACCACCTGCTTCATCCCCTGCGGCGCAAAGATGCCCATCATCGGCCTGATCGCAGGTGCGATGTTCGGCGGTTCTTCTCTGGTGGCTGTCTCTGCTTACTTCATCGGCATGGCTGCCATCATCTGCTCCGGCATCATTCTGAAGAAGACCAAGGCCTTTGCGGGTGACCCCGCTCCCTTTGTTATGGAGCTGCCCGCATACCACATCCCCGCCTGGGGCAATGTCTTCCGTGCTACCTGGGAGCGCGGCTGGTCCTTTATCAAGCGTGCTGGTTCCGTCATTCTGGCTGCTACTGTCGTCCTGTGGTTCCTGCAGGGCTTCGGCTTCGAGAACGGCGCCTTCGGCATGGTAGAGGATCAGGACAACTCCGTGCTGGCGGCTATCGCAACCAAAGTCGCTTGGATCTTCGCTCCTCTGGGCTTCGGCAACTGGAAGGCTACCGTCGCTTCTGTCTCCGGCCTGATCGCAAAGGAGAACGTCGTCGGTACCTTCGGCGTCCTGTATCACTTCGGCGGCGAGGAGCTGTCTGAGAACGGCGATGAGATCTGGAACCTCGTTGCGGCAGATTACACCGCTCTGAGCGCTTACGCATTCATGATCTTCAACCTGCTGTGCGCTCCCTGCTTCGCTGCTATGGGCGCTATCAAGCGTGAGATGAACAACGGCAAGTGGACGGCATTCGCCATCGGCTATATGTGCGCACTGGCTTACTGCTCCGCTCTGGTCGTGTATCAGCTGGGCGGCATCATCACCGGCGAGCTGAGCTTCAACTTCTTCACCATCGTGGCTGCTGTCATTCTGGTGGCCTTCATCTACCTGATGGTCCGTCCCAACAAGTATGTGAACGACAACGAGGTCAAGATCGACGTTTCCAAGATCAAGTAAAAACTTCTCAAAACGCGCTGAAAGGAGTGCATTGTTATGATGGAGTTTCTGGCTGCTAATTTCAATCTGCCGACGATCATCGTCGGAGCCATCGTGTTTGGCGGTGTAGGCTGGATCACCTGGCACTCTCATAAGCATGGCGGCTGCAGTGGCTGCAGCGGCGGCTGCGACTGCGGCGGAAGCTGCAGCAGTTGCAAGGGCGGCTGCCACTGAGCGATCGCGTAGGAGAAGGGGGCGCGGGTCAAGGCTTTGGCCCGCGCCCCTTTTATAAACCAAAAGTTCGTGTGATATAACGAAAAGAGAGTGATACGAGATGGAACTGACGCCAGCACACCTGCGGTACCTGCTCGCGATCTATGAGGTCTCGCAGACCCATCTTGACATCAGCTCCCGCAGCATCGCCGAGAAGCTGGGCGTGACCAAACCCTCGGTGGTGCGGGTGATGAACCTGCTGATGGAGCGGGGGATGATCGTCAAGGAGTATTACGGCAAGATCTACCTCACCGACCGGGGCATCTTCGTGGCCCGGGAGGTCAAAAAGCAGCTGGACGAAGTGCTCGCGCACTTCCCTCCGGTGGAGGAAGAGCTGACCGATGAGGAGCGGTTCACCGCCGCCCTCGCCCTGACGGCGGCCCTGCCGGAACGGGTGTTCACCGGCCGGTACGACCAGCTGATGGGCGCAGAGGAAGCGCCTCCTGCCGCAGGCTGATGCCTTGAAAGGCAAAAGAACCGGACTCCGCGGAGTCCGGTTCTTTTCGTATGCGGGTCCTCAGACCAGATAGCCCTCGAAGCAGTGGAGGTCTTCGGTCTTGACGATGCCTTCGAGATAGAGGCCGTCTTCACGGTACTCCTCGAGCTGGACGCTGCCGCGCTCCCGCATGGGGGCGGCGAGGCCCAGCTTATCGTAGGGCAGGAGAACGCGGATGGTGTGGACGCGGTCGCTGAGGGTCTCGTCCAGCTTGGCCAGCAGCTTGTCAAGGCCGTAGCCGGTCTTGGCGCTGGTGAGCAGGATGTCGGGGTCGAAGCTCAGCGCGCCGGGCTTGTCGCACTTGTTGTAGACGGTCAGGCGGGGGATGTCGGCGCAGTCGAGGCCGTCCAACACTTCGTCGGTGACGGCCAGCTGCTCTTCCCGCTGCTCATCGCCGGCGTCAGCCACCCGGACGATGACGTCCGACCATGCGGCCTCTTCCAGCGTGGACTTGAATGCTTCCACCAGATTGTGGGGCAGACGGGAGACGAAGCCAACGGTGTCCACCAACAGCACGGCCATGCCGCTGGGCAGGACGAGCTTCCGGCTGGTGGGGTCGAGGGTGGCAAAGAGCATATCGGCCTCGGCGACGCTGGGGCCGCAGAGGGCGTTCATCAGGCTGGATTTGCCCACGTTGGTGTAGCCCACGAGGCTGACCACCGGCATTCCGGTCTTGGCGCGGGCTTTCCGGCTCTCGCCCCGGCGCTTTTCCATCTCGGCCAGCTTCTCAGCCAGTGCGTCGATGCGGGCGTGGACGTGGCGGCGGTCGAGCTCGAGCTTCGTTTCACCGGCACCACGGCGGGCGCCGCCGCCGCCGCCACCGCCGCCGCCCTGACGGCTCAGGCTTTCGCCCATGCCCTGCAGGCGGGGCAGACGGTAGCGCAGAAGCGCCAGCTCGGTCTGCAGCTTGCCTTCGTTGGTCACGGCGCGACTGCGGAAGATCTCGAGGATGAGCATGGTGCGGTCGATGACTTCGAGGCCGCCGAGGGCCGTGGAGATGTTGCGGATCTGGCTGCCGGTCAGCTCACCGTCGAAGACGGCGCACTCGGCCCCCAGCTCTGCTGCGGCAGCAGCGGCTTCTTCCAGCTTGCCGCTGCCCAGCACGATGCCGGTCTCAGGGGTCTGGCGCTTCTGGGTGACTTCGGCCACGGCCTCCATGTGGTTGGCCTCACACAGCGCAGCCAGCTCGGCAAGGCTGCGCTCGCAGTCCCACAGGCCCTGGTCGAGGGCGAGAAGGATGACCTTCGTCGGGGGAGTTTCGACTAAAATATCGTAAAGTTCGCTCAAAATGATTCCTTTCTGTCATTTGTTTGGAGAATATAGCGATTCGTAGTGTTCTCGCGTCAGGGCATAGCACTTGCAGGGTATCGCTGTACCGTCGAATTTGTGGTAGACGGCCTCGTGGTCGTAAACAAAGCCTGCTTTCATCATGACTTTGCCGCTGGCGGGGTTCTCCACGGCGTGGGAGCAGGCAAGCCAATTACTGTCTGTATTCTTGAACCAGTATTCTACCAGAGCTTTCAGAGCTTCGGTGGTGCAGCCTTTGCCCCACCATGCTCTGCCGATGCAGTAGCCCGGCTCCCACACGCCGTTGCTGTGGTCAAAGCCAGGCCAGGGGTCCCGGTCCGGCTCTACACTGGAGGAGGTAAAGACGCCGATGCTGCCAAACACCTGCCCGGTGGCCTTTTCCACGATGGCCCACTGGTAGTAGTCCTCGTTGGGATAGAGCAGCGCCCATGCGCTCAGAAGCTCCTGCGTCTCGGCCACATCCTTGTGCGGCGTCCAGCGCAGCCAGCGGGTGACTTCCGGGTCGTTGGCCCAGTTCGAGTACATCATCGGGGCATCCGACGGCATAAGGCGGCGTAGAAGCAGCCGCGGCGTTTCGATTTCCTGTGTGCCGGCGTGGCGCATGATACATTCCTCCCAACCATTGTAAATATGCATAGAATAGCACAAAACCGGCTTCGGCGCAAGCAAAATGGGCTGCTTCGGGGCAAAAATGCTTGACAAGTGCGCAAACTTCATTAAACTGAAGATGACTGCATAAAAATTCTCCCCGGCAAAGGGCCGGGGAGAATGCTCAGGTTGAAAGAACATCCGCCCGCAGGATAGCCTGCCAGTCGCTATGACCATACAGGAAGCGGAGGATGTGGACGGTCTGGGTGGAAGAGTCGACTTTATAAAATGCAAGATAGTTTTGAACTGGAATGAGCCGGATTCCCAAAGAGGAAAGAAATGGGTCATTCACAAGTGAAAAACGCTGTGGGAAGGTGTCGAGAGAACGGAATTTCTTCCATGCGATGGCAACCAACTTGTCGGCAGCAGAGGGATTTTTCAAGGTCAGGTCGATATAGTCGAAGGCATCTGCAAGGTCACGCTGAGCAGAAGCGGCAACATCGATAAAGTAGTTCATCGAAGACTCCTTCTGTTTTGCAGTTCCTGCATGAACTCATCCAGCGGGCGCGTTCTTCCCGCCGCCACATCATCCAGACCTTCCTGCAATTTCGCATACAAATCGAACCGGGCGGTCAGGGCCTCGTAGGTCTCGATGCTCATCACGGCAAGGTCGCCTTTGCCATTTTTGGTGATGAACACCGGCTCGGCGTAGTCGTGGCAGAAGGTGGAGATCTCATTGTAGTTGTTGCGCAGGTCTGCGCTGGAACGAATCTTGGGCATCCAAAAGCACCTCACTTTCATACAAAAATTATACCTGAATTTCTTTATAAAATCAAGGAAAATAAAAAAGGAGAACCTTTCTATGACGGACATCCGAGAGTATCTTGCCCGCAAGCCGCTTTTGTTCGACGGCGGCATGGGTACCTATTATAAAGCGGCACCGGGCGCGGACTGCGAAATGGCCAACCTCACCGACCCCGAGGGCGTGAAGAAGGTCCATGCGGAATATCTGGCCGCAGGTGCGCAGGCCATCAAGACCAACACCTTCGGTCTGCCCCGGATGGCGGCGGCCCAGATGCCGGGCTGGGAAGAGCTGGCCGAGGCGGGCTGGAAGCTGGCCTGTGACGCTGCTGCCGAGAAGGACGCCGCTGTCTTCGCTGACCTCGGCCCGGCCCCGGACACCGAAGCTGCCCCGGCCAGCAGCGCTTACGGCCTTGTGGCGCAGCAGTTCGCCGCACTGGGTGCAAAGAACTTTCTGTTCGAGACGCTCAGCTCCGATGTGGGCATTGTGGAGGCCGTAAAGGCACTGCGTGTGGCCGTGCCGGACGCCTTTGTCATGGTGTCCTTCGCGGTGCTGCCGGACGGCTACACCCGCGAGGGCCTGCTGTTCCGCGACCTGCTGCGCCGGATGGAGCAGAGCGGCGTGGTGGACGCCGTGGGCCTGAACTGCGTCTCGGCCCCCGGCGCGATGAAGAAACTGGTGCAGAGCCTTGGCGAGACGCTGCTGCCCCTGTCGGTGATGCCCAACGCGGGCTATCCGGTGGTCACCCGGGCGCGGGTGCTGTATCAGGGCAAGCCCGCGTATTTCGCCCGGGAGATGGGGCAGATCGCCGCTGCGGGCGTCCGTATTTTGGGCGGCTGCTGCGGCACGACGCCCGCCCACATCGCGGCCCTGCGTGCAGAGCTGGATGCCCTGCCCCAGCAGACCGAAGCCGCTCCGGCAGCGAAACTTTCCACCGGGGCTGCACCGGCGGTGGAAAAAGACGACACTTTCCTGCGGAAACTGAACGCAGGTGAGAAGGTCATCGCCATTGAACTGGATTCGCCCCGGGTGGCCGACCTGAGCGGCTATCTGGACGGCGCACGGCGGCTGCAGGCCGCAGGCGCTGACCTGCTGACCATCGCCGACTGCCCCATCGCACAGGCCCGGATGGATTCCTCCCTCGTGGCCTGCCGGGTACACCGAGAACTGGGAATGTGTGCTCTGCCCCACATGACCTGCCGCGACCGCAACCTCAACGCCACCAAGGCCCTTCTGCTGGGCCTTTACGCCGAGGGCGTGCGGGAGGTGCTGGCCATCACCGGCGACCCCATCCCCACCGCAGAGCGGGACGAGGTGAAGAATGTCTACCAGTTCAACTCCCGCAAACTGGCCCAGTACATCGTCTCGCTGGCCGGGGAGGGCCGGGAGATGCCCTCGGCCATGACCGTCTTTGGTGCGCTGAATCTCAACGCCCGGAACTTTGACGTGGAGCTGCGCCGGGCCGTGGAAAAGTTGGAAAACGGGATGTCGGGCTTTTTGACCCAGCCGGTGCTGTCGGCACAGGCGGTGGAGAATCTCCGCAAGGCCCGGCAGACACTGGGCGAACGGGCTAAAATTCTGGCCGGCATGATGCCCGTGGTCAGCCAGCGGAACGCAATCTTTATGGAAAACGAGATCAACGGCATCCATGTGGAGGAGGACATCATCCAGCGCTTCGCGGGACTCGACCGGGAGCAGGGCGAGGCGCTGGGCCTTGAGGTGTCGATGCAGATGGCCCGGGAGGCTCTGCCCTACGCCGACGGCTTCTATCTCATGACCCCCTTCAACCGTGTGGCCCTGATGGAGCGGCTCATTGCCCGGCTGAAAACGGAGCTTCTGGACGCGGAAGGCTGAAATACAGATAAATCGTTGAAAGCGCCGCAATGAGATGATATTATAATAAAGAATAACGAACAGGGTCCCTGTGGACCCTGTTGCAGCGAATGCAGCGGGCCACACTCGAAAAGGAAGAGACATAAGAAAAATGCGGACACGGTATACCCTTATCAATATGGTCGTCAATGTGGGTGGACAGCTCATGAATCAGGTGCTGCTGTTCATCAGCCGGATGGTGTTCATCCACTATCTGTCGGCGGCATATCTGGGTGTCAACGGACTGTTCACCGATGTACTAGGCATCCTGAACCTTGCAGAGCTTGGAATCGGCACGGCGATGATATACAGCCTGTATGAGCCGGCTGCGAAGAATGATGAGCATCGGCTGGCGCAGCTGATGAACCTTTACCGGCTCCTCTACCGTATCGTGGCGGTCGTGGTGCTGCTCGTGGGCCTTGCACTGATGCCGTTTCTGGGCTTTTTCATCAAGGACAGCAGCGGCATCGAGCATCTGCGGCTCATCTATCTGATGTATGTGGCAAACTCGGTCTGCTCCTATCTGCTGAGCTATAAAAACTCCATCTATCTGGCCTACCAGAAAGCCTATGTCCGCAACCTCTGGGCGCAGCTCTGCGACGCGGTCAAGACTCTGTTCCAAATCGTCCTCATCGTGCTGACCGGAAACTTTATCCTTTATCTGGCGGTGCAGTTTGTGATGCAGTTCATCCCGAACATCATCGTATCGGTCAAGGTGGATAAGGAATTTCCCTACCTGAAAGAGTGCAGGGAGCTGCCGGAAAAAGAAAAATTTCACGGCATCCTGCGGAACGTCGGTGCCATGAGCTTCCACAAGCTGGGAACGGTCATCGTCCGGAACACGGACAGCCTGCTGATGTCCAGCTTCGTGGGTTTATTGTCAGTGGGCATCTACTCCAACTACAAGCTCGTTCTGTCCGGCATCAACAACCTGATGGATAAATTCTCGAATGCCTTTACCGGAAGTCTGGGCAATCTGGGAGCCATCGAGGATGAGACGCGGGTGTACAGTATCTACCGGGAACTGGATCTGCTCTTCTTCGTCATTTACGCTTACTGGACGGCGGGATTGTTCGCACTGTTCAACGCTTTTATCACCCTCTGCTTCGGCGCGGAATACTGCTTCTCCACGGCGACAGTCGCCGTCCTCGTGACGGAATTTTATGTTTCGGGTCAGCGGAAGGTCAACCTGCTCTTCCGTGAAGCCAAGGGCCTGTTCTGGTACGACCGGTATAAGCCGCTGTTCGAATCGGCCATCAATCTGGCAGCGTCGCTGCTGCTGGTGCAGAAGTTCGGCGTGGCAGGCATTCTGGGCGGAACGGTCATCAGCACCGTGACGACCTGCCTCTGGATGGAGCCTTACATCCTGATGCGCTACGGCATCCGGGAAGACTGGCAGGGCAAGCTGAAAGACTACTTTGTCCGCTACGCCGAACGCGCCGCTGTCGTCGCGGCGCTGGCCGCTGTCTCCTACGGATGGGTGAGCTTCTGCCCGGCGAAGAACATCGGCTGGTTTCTGCTGGACGGTGTGCTGTATACGCTGCTGTTCGGGGCTGTCATGGTGGTGCTCCACCGGAACGCGCCGGAGTTCAATCAGCTCAAGGGCCGTGTCACGGCTGTTTTGAAAAGGAGGGAAAGCTGAATGGCAGAGCGGGACAGCCACGTCCGGCCCATTCGGCAGAAGAACGGCGGTCTGAGCGCGGCCCGTACGCTGAACGGCAGCTGTGAAAATTTTGTTCCGGACAAAAAGAGATTGACAAAACGCACAAAAAACGCTATATTCTTTTTATAAATGCAAGGAAAAAGAGTGTGCGTCGTTTTCGCCATCCAGAGAGCCGGGGGCTGCTGAAAACCCGGTATGGCGGTGCGGTGTGCTGTCGCTTTTGAGCAGAGGCGGGGAAACAGGAGTAGTCGCCTCCGGGTCTGCCCCACGTTATCGGGGCATCAAGGGGCATACGGCAGAAAGCCGTGTGCAATTTGGGTGGTACCGCGGTTATATTACAGCCGTCCCATGGAACGCTCCGTGGGGCGGCTTTTTTCGTCCCACTCCAATTATTCATCTGGGAGGATACTATGAAAGAACTCGCAAAACAGTATGATCCGAGCCAGGTGGAAGACCGCATCTACCAGTTCTGGCTGGATGGCGGCTACTTCCACACCAAGGCCGACCCCGACAAGAAGCCCTACACCATCGTGATGCCCCCTCCGAACGTCACCGGCCAGCTCCACATGGGCCACGCCGTGGACAACACCATGCAGGACATCCTCATCCGCACCAAGCGGATGCAGGGCTATGCCGCCCTGTGGGTGCCTGGCACGGACCACGCTTCCATCGCTACGGAGGCCAAGGTCGTGGAGGCCATGCGTGCTGAGGGCCTGACCAAGGAAATGGTGGGCCGCGACGGCTTCCTGGAGCGCGCCTGGGCATGGAAGACCAAGTACGGCAACCGCATCGTCAGCCAGCTCAAGAAGCTGGGCAGCAGCTGCGACTGGGAGCGTGAGCGCTTCACCATGGACGAGGGCTGCTCTGAGGCTGTCAAGGAAGTCTTTGTCCGCCTGTACGACAAGGGCCTCATCTACCGCGGCAACCGCATGGTTAACTGGTGCCCCCACTGCAACACCTCCATTTCCGACGCCGAGGTGGAGTATGAGGAAAAGGACGGCAGCTTCTGGCACCTGCTCTACCCGGTCAAGGAGACCGGCGAGATGCTGGAACTGGCTACCACCCGTCCCGAGACCATGCTGGGCGATACCGCTGTTGCCATCAACGGCGATGACCCCCGCTATGCTCATCTGCACGGCTGCCATGTCATCCTGCCCCTGCTGAACAAGGAGATCCCCATCGTCTGCGACGAGCACGCCGACATGACCAAGGGTACCGGTGTCGTGAAGATCACCCCGGCCCACGACCCCAACGACTTTGAGGTCGGCCTGCGCCATGACCTGCCCATCGTCCGCGTCTTCACCTACGATGGTCGCATGACCGGCGCCGCCGACAAGGCTGCTGCCGACGCTCTGTTTGCTGCAGGCAAGAACACCGTCAACGAGCCTCATGTGCTGGACTGCGGCAAGTATGCCGGCATGACCACCCTCGAGGCCCGCAAGGCCATCCTCGCTGACCTGAAGGAGGGCGGCTTCCTGAAGGAGATCGAGCCTCTGAAGCACGAAGTCGGCACCTGCTACCGCTGCCACTCCACCATCGAGCCCATGGTGTCCAAGCAGTGGTTCGTCAAGATGGAGCCTCTGGCCAAGCCCGCCATCGAGAGCGTGGAGAAGGGCGACATCAAGTTCGTGCCGGAGCGCTTCACCAAGAACTATATGAACTGGATGAAGAACACCCGCGACTGGTGCATCAGCCGCCAGCTGTGGTGGGGCCACCAGATTCCGGCCTGGTACTGCGACGACTGCGGCGAGACTGTGGTCGCCAAGAGCGCACCCTGCACCTGCCCCAAGTGCGGCGGCACCAAGCTCACCCAGGACCCCGATACCCTCGACACCTGGTTCTCTTCCGCTCTGTGGCCCTTCAGCACTCTGGGCTGGCCCAATGAGGAAAGCGAAGACCTCAAGTATTTCTATCCCACCAACACCCTCGTCACCGGCTACGACATCATCGGCTTCTGGGTCAGCCGCATGATCTTCTCCGGTCTGGCTTACACCGGCAAGGCTCCCTTCGACACCGTCTGCATCCACGGCATCGTCCGCGACAGCCAGGGCCGCAAGATGTCCAAGAGCCTCGGCAACGGCATCGACCCGCTGGAAGTCATCGCCCAGTACGGCGCTGACGCACTGCGCTTCATGCTCGTGGACGGCTCTACCCCGGGCAACGACATGCGCTACAGCGAGAAGAAGGTGGAGGCTGCCCGCAACTTTGCAAACAAGCTGTGGAACGCTACCCGCTTCGTGCTGATGAACCTGCCCGAGGACTTCCAGCCCGGCCTGCCCAGCGAGGATAAGCTGGACATGAGCGATAAGTGGGTGCTGACCAAGCTGAATCAGGTGGCTGGCGCTATGAGCGACAACCTCGACCACTACGAGATGGGTCTGGCCGCTGCCAAGATCAACAGCTTCATCTGGGACGTCTACTGCGACTGGTTCATCGAGATCGCAAAGCCCCGCCTGAACTCCGGCGACGCCGAGCAGGCCGACACTGCCCGCCGCGTGCTGGTGTATGTGCTGGACAAGGCCCTCAAGCTGCTGCATCCCTTCATGCCCTTCATCACCGAGGAGCTGTATCAGGCTCTGCCCGGCTCTGCCGAGACCATCATGACCCAGAGCTGGCCCACCTTCGATGAAGCTCACAACTGGGCCGACGAAGAGGAAGCTTTCGAGAAGGTGATGGACTACATCAAGGCTGTGCGTACCATGCGCACCGAGATGAACGTCCACCCCGCCAAGAAGACCAGCATGATCATCGAGACGGCTGACCCGGCTCCCTTCCAGAGCGCCGAGGTCTATCTGGCAAAGTTCGCCTTCGCCACCGATGTGACCTTCACCGAAAAGTATGAGGGCAGCACCGACGGCATGGTGCAGGTGTCCACCCACGCCGCCCGCGGCTTCATCCCCATGATGGAGCTCATCGACCGCGACAAGGAGCTGGCCCGTCTGAACAAGGAAAAGGCCAAGGCCGAGAAGGAATTGGCCATGTTCGAGAACCAGCTCAACAACCCCAAGTTCGTCGAGCGCGCTCCCGCCGCTCTGGTGGAGGACATCCGCAATAAGCACGCCAAGAGCCAGGATAAGCTTGCCAACATTGAGCAGAGCATCAAGGCACTGGGCTGATGTGGAAAACGGGTCCAGATATGCAAAAAACTTCTCCCTGGCTCATTGCGGCACGAGTCATCTTTACCTTTGCGCTCATTGCCTGCATCGTCTTCATCTTTTCCAACTCCATGCAGATCGGTGACGTCTCGGAATCGGCAAGCGGACGAGTATTGCTCCTGATGAAAAAGGTGTTCACCCGTCTGGGAATGCCCGGCGTGGCAAACCATCTGACAGACCACATCGTGCGCAAGCTGGCACATTTCTGTGAGTATGCGCTGGAAGGCTTCCTGCTCACTCTCTGCCTGCGGGTCTATACCCGGCACTTTTTCGTTCACATCTCGTGGCCGATCCTGGGCGGTCTGCTCACGGCCCTGACGGACGAGACCATCCAGATGTTCAGCGATGGCCGGAGTAGCCAGCTCACCGACGTCTGGCTGGATTTTTCGGGCGGGATGGCCGGTATTCTGGTGGGGTTGTTCTGTCTGGCCCTGTGCAGGATGTGCTGGCTGCTCTACAAACATCGAAACGAGGATTGACGCAATGACCATCGAACAGGCAAACGAATATTTTTCTTCTCTGCCCGAGGGCTTTGCCCCGGCGGAGGAGCTGCGCGCTGCCCTGACGGCGGATGTCCAGAAGGTGCAGTTCGTCGGTGTGGCCGGCACGGCGGGCAAGACCGCTGCTGCCGGTCTGCTGGCGGCCATCCTGCGGGAGGCGGCGTTCCACGTCGGCTTCTATCGCGCCGGATGCGAGCCGCTGTCGGCCCGCATCGCCATCGGCGGCGTGTCGGTGGACCCGGTGCTGCTTTGTCAGGCTGCCGAGGCTCTCAATGCCGCAAAGGCTCTGCCCCGTGAGGCGGCAGAGCTGGCGGCTGCAGCCCGCTGCTTTGGTGCGACGGGCTGCAAGCTGGCTGTGGTGGAGCTGCCGGATGCCGGTCTGGCATCGGCCCTGCCCCAGATGCCGGTCTGCGCCGTCACGGCCATCGGCCCGGACGGCGTGAGCCGCTCAGTGGAGCGTCTGGCCGCACTGGCCGCAGGCGTCATGCGGAAAGACGCCGTCTGCGTCACCGCGCCGGAGCAGCCGAAGGCTGTTCTGAGTGAGCTGGTGGTGGCGGCGGCCAAGGCCGAGTGTGAGCTCGTCGTCCCCGACGCCGAGGACATCACCTTCCTCGAGGCGGAAAAGTTCACCAGCAAGGTGGACTACGGCGGATACACCGCCCCGCTGGCCTTCCTGGGCCGTCACGCGGCGGGCAATGCTGCCGTCGCGGTCGAGCTGGCATTGGCCCTCTGGCGCAAGGGCTTTGAGATCCCTGATGAGGCCATTCTGGCGGGCCTTGCCGCTGTGGAGAACCGCAGCAGCATCCGCGTCCTGTCCCAGAAGCCCCTCATCATCCTCGACGCCTGCCGTACTCCGCAGCAGGCTGCAGCCCTTCTGCGCGTCCTCAATATGGCGAAAGTGCGCCATATGAGCGCCGTTATCGGCCTGACTGAGGAGGAAGGCGCGGAGTCGTTCCTTGCCGCACTGGAGACCGGACTGACTTCAGAAGAGCAGAAGAAGGACAAGAGCACTATGCCCGGCATGGGCGAGAACCCCTTCGACAAAGTCTTCCTTGTCGCCCCGGCGGGAACGGAAGCGGCGCTGGCAGAGCGCCTGACCGAAAAGGCACGGTATCACTTCGACGCGGTGTTCTGCCCGACGCTGGCCGAGGCCGTGGAGCAGGCGAAAGCCAACAGCCGCCGCGGCCTGCTGGTCTGCGGCAGTGAGGCCATCGCCCTCGAGGCGGAAAAGCTGCTGGAGAACCGCTGAGCGACACCGTTCTCTAAAAAATAACCCGAAAGACCTGTACACTGAAAAGGTGTACAGGTCTTTTCTTTATGCCAGAAAAAAGGAGATGAGGATATGGCGACAGTGACCTTCAGCGCGGCGGACGATGTGCTCTACGCCTATCTGGCCGGCGAGATCGACCACGACGCGGCGCAGGGGCTTCGCATCCAGCTGGACGACGCCCTGCTCACCCGCAGCCCGCGCATTCTGGTGATGGACCTCGGCGGAGTGGGATTCATGGATTCGTCGGGCATCGGGCTGATATTGGGACGGCAGCGCTGCGCCCGGACGCTGGGCGGCAGTCTGCGCATCCAGCACGCGCCGGAACAGCTTCGGCGGGTCTTACAGCTTGCAAGCATCCCCTGCACCGAGCCGGGCGGGGAAGTATCAGGAGGGGTATAAATGAAAGCGGAAAACAGTGCAAAGATCCAATTTGATTCGCTCAGTGCCAACGAGGCCTTTGCCCGGGGCGCAGCGGCGGCCTTTCTGGCTCGGTATGACCCCACCGTGCCGCAGCTGGCCGACATCAAGACGGCGGTGTCCGAGGCAGTGACCAACTGCATCGTCCATGCCTACCCGGATGCCATCGGTCCCGTGACCCTGAGCATCGCCGTCTACCCGGAGCGGCTGGTGAAGATAACGGTGACGGATAAGGGAATCGGCATCCCGGACGTCGAAAAGGCCATGGAGCCTCTCTTCACCACCGGCAACCCGGAAGAGCGCTCCGGTCTGGGCTTTGCGGTGATGCAGAGCTTTATGGATAAGGTCAAGGTGTCCTCTCAGCCCGGAAAGGGGACGCGGGTGGTGCTGACCAAGCGTCTGGATGAGCGCTCTACATAATAAAGAGAAAGAGGGCGTCGCAATGGTAACGGACAAGACCCGGCGGAGCACATTCATCGAGCAGAATCTGGGACTGGTGCATTCCTGTGCCGGACGGTTCCGGGGGAGAGGCATTGAATACGACGACCTCTACAGCGCCGGGTGTATGGGGCTGGTAAAAGCGTATGACGGGTTTGATGAGTCGCGTGGCGTCTGTTTTTCCACCTACGCTGTACCGGTCATTCTGGGCGAGATCAAAAAGCTGTTCCGGGACGGCGGCACTGTAAAGGTGAGCCGGTCACTCAAAGAGCTGAGCCTGCGCATCAATGCGGCCCGGGAGCATCACAGCAAGCTTTGCGGAGCAGAGCCTACTCTGTCGCAGCTGGCAGAGGAGCTGGGAGAAAGCGTGGAGAATATCACACTGGCTATCCAGGCGGCGCAGCCTGCGTTGAGTCTGACTCCGGAGAACCGGGAAGAGGGCGACCGTCAGATGGATATTCCGGTAGAGTCGCCGGAGGAAGAGCTTGCGGATAAGATAGGTCTGGCGGAGGTATTGAAGAGCCTGCCCGAAGAGGACAGGCTTATTATCCAGCTTCGCTTTTATGGGGGCAAGACCCAGAGCGATACGGCAAAACTGCTCCATACCACGCAGGTACAGATCTCCCGGCGGGAGCGCAAGATATTAAAGGTGATGCGGGACAGGCTGTTGGACGAATGATGGACAGAGCGGCCAAATCTGAGAGAAAAAACTGGGCAAAAGGACGAACCGCAAAATAATTCAAAAAAAGTGAAAAAAGGACTTGCTTTTTGAGGGGGTCTGTGCTAAAATACATTACTGTCAGGCGGACGTCTGGCACAAACACCTCCGAAAAAGTGACAGGAAAAGTACGAAGGTCGATTGGTTCTCCTAAGAACTTCAAAAAATCTTCAAAAAAGTGCTTGACAATCTGGCACTTCGGTGGTAAAATTAATAAGCTGTCAGCCGCTTGGCTGAGGCGTTACAGGACCTTGAAAATTGAACAATATCGAAAAACTTGTAACGGAACCTATTTTC
>NZ_JAFREF010000018.1:0-35976 GCF_017377665.1 Faecalibacterium sp. Marseille-P9590 | reverse complement strand
ATTTCTTGCCGCTGTTTCCAGCGTGAAAGCCAGTTGGAGCCGCCCTCGCCGGTGCCGGATGTGCCTGCATCTTGTGGCGCGGTCGGCTCCTGCGGGGAAGATTTTGCGGTTTTGGTGTCTTTCTTTCCCTGTGCATTGGCTTTCTTCTTGAGTTTGCGGGCATATCTGCTCTTGGAAATATCCCGGACATTTCCAGCCGCTTTTTCGCCCTCGCTCAATGCCTGCACACCGACGTTTTCATCTTCGTACTGGTCAACCTCCCGATGCACCGCAGACCGGGCGGCATGGGCGGCGTACATTTCCCGTTTCTGCGCCTTGCTCAATCGGCTCAGTTCGTCTGGGGTCAGTTCTGCCTTGCCAAAACGCAAGTGCTGGGCTTTCTCTGCCGCCTTGTCTACATCCGTTTTTAGCTTTTTCTTTTTGGGCACCGACTGCTCCACCTTGGCTTTTTTCGGGGGAGAACGGGTCTTTTTTGCGGACGGCTCCTCTCTGAGATTCAGCTTCGGTTCACTCATTTCTGTGCGCCCTCCGAAACTTCGCCCAACTTGGTGGTCATAATCCGGTAGAGTTCCAGATCGGTGGGGAAGCGGTCAATGAAGGGCAGAATGACATTGCCGAAAAAAAGTAACCCCTCACCCTCGCCGGAGTGGGTGACGTAGGAAAGCTGATGGGGCGAAATGTTGAGTTGCTTTGCGAGAATTTGCCGGTCTCCCGCCGCCTGATTCAGCATGATGATCATGTCCGAATTTTCAAAAATATTCTCGACCTCACGAGAAGAAAGGAGGTCTTTGACGTTCTGCGTCAATCCGGTCGGGATGCCGCCCCATTTGCGGAAACGCTTCCAGATCTCGACGGAATAAGCGGCAGTCTGCTCCTCTTTCAGAAGCAGGTGCATCTCGTCCATATAATACCGTGTGGACTTTCCGCTGCTGCGGTTTGCCGTGACACGCCCCCAGACCTGATCCTGCACGATGAGCATTCCGAGCTTCTTCATCTGCTTGCCGAGTTCCTTGATGTCGTAGCAGACGATGCGGTTGTTGACGTTTACATTGGTGCGGTGGTTGAACAGATTCAGACTGCCCTTGACGTAGATTTCCAGAGCGGTAGCAACATGATGAGCTTCTTTCTCGTCCTGCTGGAGCAGGGCGTTGTACAAGTCCTCCAGAATCGGCATATTCTCCGGGCAGGGGTCAGCAAAATATTTCCGATAAATCAGATGCACACAGCGGTCAATGACCGTCTTTTCCACCGGGAGCAGACCTTCCTTGCCGCCGACAACCAGTTCGCACAGAGAAAGAATAAAGTCCGCTTTCAGGGACAGCGGATTATCTTCTTCCGAATAGTTGGCGTTAATGTCCATCGGGTTGATGAACTGGGTGCTGTTGGGGCTGATTTTAATGACCTGTCCTTTCAGTCGGTTTACCAGTGGGGAATATTCGCCTTCGGGGTCGTTGATGATAATATCATCATCCGTCACCAGAAAGGCATTTGCGATTTCACGCTTTGCCGAGAAACTTTTGCCGGAGCCGGGAGTACCGAGGATAAGTCCATTCGGATTTTTCAGCTTCTTTCTGTCCACCATAATCAAATTGTTGGAGAGAGCATTCAAACCGTAGTACAGAGATTCTTTGCCGGACTGGTAAAGCTCCTGTGTGGTGAATGGAATGAAAATGGCCGTACTGCTGGTAGTAAGGCCGCGCTGAATCTCAATCTGATTATCGGCCAGCGGCAGAGAGGACATAAGCCCCTGTTCCTGCTGGTAATCCAAGCGGCACAGATTGCAGTTGTGCTTCTGTGCGATGGAGCTTGCCTGAAAGACATTGTTTTCCAGTTCCTGTTCGGTACGCCCGGTGTTCAGCACGAGGAATGTCACCAAAAACATTCGCTCGTTCTGGCTCTGCAATTCTTTCAGCAGGGCTTTGGCATCACGGCCATAGGTCGCCAAATCGGACGGAATGATGTCAATATCATACCCGGCGCGGATTGCTTTCTTCTGCTCCTCAATCTTGCTTCTATCAAGTTCAGTAATCGTGCGCTTGACCGTTTTAATGGCGCGGTTCTGGTCAACGCTCTGAATGTGCATGGTGACAATCTGGCTGGAATCCATATCCAAAAAATCTTTCAGAAG
The DNA here is from genome assembly GCF_017377665.1 of Faecalibacterium sp. Marseille-P9590. Lineage (NCBI taxonomy): Bacteria > Bacillati > Bacillota > Clostridia > Eubacteriales > Oscillospiraceae > Faecalibacterium > Faecalibacterium sp. Marseille-P9590. Next base: position 33,848 of record NZ_JAFREF010000018.1, on the reverse strand, counting down.
CTGGTCGCTGATGTCGGAGGCCGTGATGCTCAGAAAACTGGCGGCACAGTAGATTCCGCCCATTTGGAACGTCCGGGAATTTCTGAAGGCGAAAGCAGTCGGTGCAATGGCATCTTTCACCGAAAGGCCGCTTTTCACGAGATCATTCCATTCAAAACGGAACTTCGATTCACCGTCCATGTGGAACATATCGTGCATGAGCTTGAGCCGTTCCGTACCATTCAGCGGCTTGGCCTGAACACCCAAACGGTGGAAGTTGTTGAGCAGATCGTTCTGCACATGGTCGAGCCGTGTTTTCACCTGACGCATACTCTCGCCCTCCACGCCAAAGGTGATGAACTTGGTCTTAGTCAGACCATTATTGCCCTTGGCAAGCTGCTGGCGCAGCATCAGCGAATACTCAGCCCGCACATCATCGAAACCGTCTTTCTGGAACGGAATACGGATGCTCTTTTCAAACTCACTGCTGTCCGTTGCCATGTTCACAAAGGACAGTTCAAACTTGATGCTGGAATCGAAGAAGTTCAGAAAACTGCACCATTCCTCGAAAATAGCAGTTTTGTCCTCCTGCTGGGCGAGCTGGTAATTGATGTCTTGGTAGGCGATTGTCCGGGTGTAGTAGTTCGGCTTCACCCGGCAGGTTCCATCCTCAAACATCCGCTGCATGGGAATGGACTGCTGCGCTGTTCGGGGAACAGTGGACTTCGGCGGCTTTTTCTTGCCGCCCTTACTGGTCTTTTTCCAAAACGGCATGGGTCACGCCCCCTTTCATAAGCAGTGCATAATAGTTGTTGGTCTTATAAGGTCGAATCTTCGGACGCAGGAACCGCGCCTGAACATAGTGGGACAGCAGCTTTTCCAACGGCTGACCGTTTTTCCCGTACATACCGAGAAAGAAGGCGGGCAGCATGACCGCCATCATACCGAGGGTGGCGGCAGAGTTGCCGCCAGAATCCCGGAGCAAAAAGAAAAGCGGCACTCCAATCAGTGCCGCCGAACCAAAACAGATGAGCTGCCGTTTTGTCAGATTGAATACGACCTTCGATTTAACTTTCGTAAGGTCACGCGGAACAGAGATATACGCAGCCAAAATTCACACCTCCTTTTAATGTGCGCCCAGTACACTTTTTGTGACCGAGCTGGTTTTGAACAGACTAAAACAGAGCAGGACGGTATACCCAACGATTGACCAAATCGAACCGATGGCATCGCCGGAAATCGCCACATTCTGAATCAACACGGCATAGATGGCCACGCAGATGAGGATGAGAAAGCCCTGAAATCCCAGCGCAAACAAGCATTTCAGATAGTTCTGTCCCATGTGGCTCTGTTCATGGTTGCCCCATGTTGCCATGGGAATCGGCGCAAGGCTCACCATACAGTAGATCTCAATCATGCGTCCGTACACAATGACGAAAATCACGATTGAGAGGATTCTCATGGTGATGCCGATGAAGAAGCTCTGCAAAAAAAGCCCGAAGAGTGGACCGACATCCATTTGCATCAGACTGGCTTCCAGCATCGACAGGCCGATTTCATTGACGCGAGTATTGCCCGCAATAATGCCGCTGGAATCGGACACGACTTTCTGCGTCAGGTCAAAGACTGCCATCACAATATCGAACGTGTTGGAGATGAACCATACTGAAACAGCGGTCTTGAAAATCCAGCGCATAATAAGTGCTGGCTCAAACTGCGCCATGTTGTTATGCTGGGTTATCATTTCAATCAGTTCGTAACAGGCGATAAATGTGAGGATAATGCCCGCAATCGGCAGAACCACGTTCCGGGAGAGCGATTCGATCATCGCAAAAACGCGTGGTTCAAAGGCCGATGGCCGTGTGCCGACCTGTTGCGCAATGTCACCGACCTGCTCATTTACGGCATCGAACAGCCCGGACAGGTTTGACATGATGCCAGCCGTCAGGATACCCTTTATCCAATCGGCTATGGCTTTGAGAACGGTTTCCATTCAGCAGTCACCGTCCTTTAGGTGAAGTGATTGATAAGGGTCTTGAGAAGGTTCAGAACAAAAATAATGTGGGTCAGAAGCTGCATAATAGCACCGCCTTTCGTTGATGGGTGGATGGTCTTGCAGCAATTCACTTCCTATTATAATAGGGGCTGTTATCCACAGCGAGGATTGAAGCGATTGCGTATGTACAGGCGGAATAAATCCGCCCGCTGTTCTTAACCGAACAGGCCGCTCAGCAGAGGAATCAGGGTAATGCCGACCAGCGCGACACCGCCGCCAGCCATGAGCTGCTTCATACCCTGACTCTTGCTGCCGGGGTTATCGTTGCCATAACCTTCCAGCAGGTTGATGGCACCCCAAACGCCGAGGCCAGCACCCAGAGCGACAACCAGAGTCTGAAGAACTTCGATAGCAGAGTTAAAGAATTCCATAGTCGTTTCTCCTTTATAATTGAAAACTTGTAGACCGTCCGTACACACCTGAAGCCATAATAGTTGAGCCGCAAGCTGCGGTGGGAGTTGACTTGCTGGTGTACCTCTCTGGCCGGGTAAAAATAAAGCCGCCTACCGAATCAGGCAGACGGGAGCGAATCAGCGTCCACCACGATGAACTCATCACCGGGGTGGATTTTTTCTTTTCGGTTCAGATATTTTTCAATATCGAATCGGTTCTTTTCGTCAAAATCAGAAGTGAGCTTGTAGTTCGGGTGCTGAGTCAAATCGTACTTGTCCGAGAGAAAAGGCCGCACACCGCGCAACTGCAAAATGCACTTGCCGCCATCCAGCACAGCCAGCTCATCTCGACTTAATAATTCGTGACCCAATTTGGAGTAATTTGTGCCGTAAGATGGGGAGTTCCCACGCGTATCCGAAGTGTTGTACGCATCAATCGTTTCCTTGCCCAACATTTCAGACAGGTCTTTCAGTGTGCCGGGTTCTGAACCGCCGAGAAAAATCTGACTGTCCATATTGCCGATGATGGTGTCGGCATTATCCTTGTAGATAGCCTTTAACTGGCTTTTCGCCTGCAAAACAAGGCAAGCCGAAATCTCACGGCTGCGGATGGTTGCCACCAGCTTTTCCAGATTAGGAATCTGCCCGATATTAGCGCATTCATCAATCAGACAGCGTACATGAATGGGCAGCTTGCCGCCGTACACATCGTCTGCTTTGTCGCACAAGAGGTTAAAAAGCTGGGTGTAGACCATCGAAATCAGGAAATTAAAGGTGCTGTCCGTATCCGACATGATGAGGAACAGAGCTGTTTTCTTATCGCCCAGCGTATCCAGTTGTAGCTCATCATACATCGTTAAATCACGCAATTCTTGAATGTCGAATGGGGCAAGCCTAGCACCGCAGGAAATGAGGATGGATTTTGCGGTCTTTCCGGCAGCTAATTTATAGAGCTTGTACTGCCGTCCTGCAAAGCTGTTCGGCTTCTTTTTGGCTAAATCCTCAAAGAGCAAATCAACTGGATTTTGGTATTCTTCATCGTCCTCCAGCACCTGCATGGTATTGAGCATTTCCAACAGTGTTGCAAAATTCTGCTCCTCCACAGGGGCTTCATAATGCAGATAGGCGATCAGTGCAGTGAGCAAAAGACGTTCACTTTTCTCCCAAAATGGATCGCCGCCAGACCCCTCACCCTTGGTGTTGGTCATAAGCGTTGTCACCAGCTTCAAAATGTCTTTTTCGCTGTGAACGTAGCTGAACGGATTGTAGTGCATCGACTTTTTGAAGTTGATGGTGTTCAGGATTTTTACCTTATAACCGTTTTTCAGCATGGCTTGCCCACATTCAAGCACGATCGTACCTTTCGGGTCAGTGACCACATAGGAACTGTGACATTGCAGGAGGTTTGGTTTCAGCCAAAATCTCGTTTTGCCGGAGCCAGAGCCGCCGACCACCAGCACGTTTTTGTTTCTCGCGTTCTTGGGGTCAGGTGGGCGGTTGCTCATCATCAACCGCTCTGTTTTGGTTAAAATAATGTTGTCGGCAAACTTCGGAGCTTGAAAAGGTTCAATGTCCTTGGGTGTACCCCATCGGGCAGAGCCATATTCCATGCCGTGCCGATATTTCTTTGCATTTTTGCTTCGCAAATATACGGCAAGCCGTAACCCTGCGCCGCAGAAAAAGCCGATAAGCAAATCCAATGGGTGCAAACTGGGCAGCGGATTCGCAAAGGCTAAAGGCAGCGTTCCCACCATAGACATGATTTTATCGCCCAGTTCTTTGCCCTCGGCCAGCCGCCATGCTTCACCGAAATTTGTTGCCACCAGTCCCAGCAGGATATAGGGCAGATACAGAGCCAGCCATTTTGTGAGCTTTTTCGTGTTCATAGGCCGCGCTCCTGCTCTTTATGCCGGACTTTTCCGGTGAGTTCTGCAGCAGCTTGTACCAGCTCATGCAGCTTTTCCAGTACAGAAGGACGGTTCACTTTGTTTAGCAGGGATGCCGAATACTCTTTGAACGCTGCATTAAAAGCATCTGCATCCGGGGCTTTGAAAAAGACCAAATACCGGGGTGGCACTTCGGAGGTGTCTTTCTGGATAGCGTAGTCGATGCCGTACTTTTTGGCGTACCGCTCAAAATCACGGATGCCTGTTTTGCTGATTTCTACGCTGGACACACCCCGATTTTGCCGCAGGAGCATTCGGACGCTCTGCTTGCCGCTCGACTTATCAGCCAGTAATTTTGACTGATACTCCCGAAGTGCTGTTCGGCCAGCGTTCAGAATCGTCCGGGCGGTCAGCTTTGTGGTGGATACCACAATGTTGAATGTTTTCTGTTCGACTTCTTCCTGCACGTTCATCACCGTCCCTTGCCGTCTGCATCAGCGCAGCCACGAAGAAGCCGCAGAGTGCGCCGAACTCAAAAAATGCGAAACAGATGAAAAAATTCAGCATGGCGCACCTCAGTCGATGCAAATACAGGTCAGTTCCTGACCGTCTGCCACCAGCGTGACGCTCTGCATTTCCAGATAACTCTGGAAACGGTAAATGTCCTCCACTGTCAGCGAAACGATGCGGCCGCTGCTGTCTGTGCGGTAGAAAATGACCGCACCCGTCAGATAGTGCTTGCCCGCCAGCGTCAGCACCTGTGCCGGGTTGTAGCTGATGAACAGCGGCGCGCCCTTGATAGTGATGGTGGCATCTTCTTCATCAAAGCAGGGCAGAATGTGGGGCGCATCTTCCTCCATGATGATGGTCAGTTCCATGTCCGGGGCGATAGCGGCGAGATAAATATTGGCATCCGGCTTGTGTCTGCCGGGGGATGCCGCATGGTTCAGCACGGACAGGATGCTCACATCCACGGTGATCTGTTCCGTGCGGACAGTACAAGAAGTGGGATTGAAAGGAATCGTGTTGTCCATAGGCTTTACCTCCTGAATTTTTGCAAAATAAAAAGACCCAATCGGGTCTTACGATTCAAGGCATAATCAGCGTTCATTTTTGCGCTGCTGCTTTTTCTGCCACGCATCCAGAAGCTGAATGATTTTTTCTTCCATCTGCCGGGGCGTATAACTGCGAGGAAAATATTTGCGCAGGGTTTCATTTTTGATGGTCACAGTATCCAACTCGCTTTTCTTTTCCTCCCCCATAATGGCGACAACGGCATCAGAGGTGAATTTTCCCGCCTGTGCCAGCTTTTTGATACGCTTTGCCTGTGAAACGGAAGGCGCGTTTTGGGTATCGTCCATTGCCTTTATCATCTCCTGCTGTTGTTCAGCAGAGAGATAAGACAATTCTACCGCAGGATTAAATGATACTTTTTTCTCATCCACCATATTGAGCAGTTCAGGTATAAGGTTCGTCAGCCGGACATAGCGTTGCACGGTATCTCCGCTGATACCTTGGCTTTTTGCAACTGCATCATCGCTGCGAAACTTCGCCGCATTTTGCGGCGAAGTTAAATCTGACCTAGCACCTTGATTTTTTAGAGCTTCCAGCTTCATTTTGTAGGCAAAAGCCCGCTCACTGGGCAGGATGTGTTCACGCTGCAAATTGGAATCCACCATCAACAGAACAGCGGCATTATCGTCCATGTTGCGGACGATGACCGGCAGCGTTTCCAGCCCGGCAAGTTTAGCCGCATACTGACGGCGGTGCCCGGAGATGATCTCATAGCCATCACCGTCTGGGCGAGGGCGGGCAATCAGCGGAGCCAGCACACCGTACTGTGCAATGCTCTCCACCGTCCGGGTCATGGATTCATTGTCCAGCACCTTGAAGGGGTGGTTTGTGAAGGGGTGCAGCGCATCAATGGGAATCTGCTGCACCTGCTCCCGCTGTTCCTCCTGTCGGTTTTCTTCGGTGGAAAACAGGTCATCTAGTCCTTTCAGAGCTAAGTTTCCGTTGTCGATCGGCATCTGCCAGCACCTCCTTTGCAAGAGATTTGTAGGCATCTGCCACCTTTCCCTTGGGGTCATAGGCAAAAATGCTTTTGCCTGCCGCACTGGTTTCTGCCGCACGGACGGAGCGGGGAATGGTCTGCTCAAACACCTTCAGGTGTTTTCCGTATGCCTGCCGGATCAGATTGCTGATCTGTTTTCCGTAATTGGTGTGGCTGTCCGTCATGGTCAGCAGAATACCCTCAATTTTCAGCTTGGGGTTGATCTGCCGCCGGACCTTCTGCACCGTCTGCAAAAGCTGTTCCAGACCTTTTGCGGAAAGATACTGCGCCTGCACGGGAATCAGGGCAGCGTCCGCCGCTGCCAGTGCGTTAATGGTCAGCATCCCCAGCGAGGGCATACAGTCAAGCAAAATGAAATCGTACTCCCGCTTGGCACTGTCCAGCACCTGCTTGAGCATCTTTTCCCGGTTCATGCTGTTCACAAGGGCAACTTCCAGCCCTGCCAGTTCGATGTTTGCTGGGATCAGGTCAACGCCCTCCGCATGGTGCAGGATGCCCTCACCGGGCTGGATGGGCTGGTCGTTCATGGCTTTCTGCATCAGGGTAGAGAGGGTGGTGGGCAGTTCATCGGGCTGCTGCCAGCCCATGCTGATGGTCAATGACCCTTGCGGGTCGGTATCCACCAACAGGACTTTTTTACCCTCCATCGCCAGCCCAATGCCTAAGTTCTCACAGGTGGTGCTTTTCCCCACACCACCTTTTTGATTGGTGACTGCGATAATCGTAGCTTTCTTTGCGATAACATCACCCCGCTTTCGGTGAACCGCGCGCAAAGTCGTGGTTCGTCTTGTTCTGATAGTAGAGGTTCATGGTGGTGGGCGCATTGTAGAGCATCGCCAGCAGATACTGCTTCATGTTCCGCACCGGGGCGGTGTTTTCTGCCAAACAGCCCAGCACAAAACGGATGTGGTCAGCGTTCAGCTTTTTCAGCCGGCTGCGTACCACCTCGGTGGGCTTGTCATCTCCGGCGATGCGCAACATCTTGCGTTTGGTGGAACAGGTATCCACAAGCAAGTCTACGATCTGATAGATGGTGTCCTCATCGTCCGGGCAGAGCCGGAGCAGAAGGTCCACCTCCAAAGACTGAGAAAAATAATCCTCAAGCTGCTCCCGGATGCCCCTGGAATAGATAGGGTCAGGATCGTTCCACTCTGTTTTATTCTTATCAGTCTTATTTGCTTGCGGTTTTGGCTGCTCCAGAATTGCGCTTTCGGCAGCACCTGAATTGCTGTTTGGGCAATTCTGTACTTGCGCTTTTGGCAGTCCAGACGAAAAGTCCTTGACGTAGATCAGGCTGGGTCTGCCCAGACCACGGCGTTTGCGCTCGATGAGGTCGATGTCCTCTAGTTCCCGGAACAGCTTGACCGCCTTGTGTTCGGCACAGCAGAGAGAGTCCTGCACTTCCCGGACAGTGTAGATGATATACACCCGGCCCTGCTCGTCCAGCCAGCCGTTCTTTGCAGACAGGCTCATGCGGTCCAGCAAGATGCCGTACAGCGTCCGGGCATCGGTGGAGAGCTGCCGGAAACGATGGTCTTGGAACAGTGCTTTCGGGATGCGGAAATAGGAGAACAATTCGCCCGACTGACCGTAGAAGTAGTCGTAGTTCATGGTATTAACGGATCATCAGCTCACGGTCTGCGGCACCTTTCATATACATGGCTTCTGCGATGTCACATTCTGCCAATATGACAGCGGACTCCAAATCAAGGTACTTGCGTTTCTGCTCATCGTTCAGCATCCGAAAGAACTCCCGTTCGATTGCGTCACGCTTACTTGCTGCCGGTTGGTATCGCGGTGTTTTCAGCAGCTCCTCCCATTCAGGCTGTACGGCTTTGTTAAAATAGTTCAGCATAAAGTCTTTATCCATAGGCATCCTCCTTTTGAAATGTGTTGTGGACAAAAATAAAAGCGCATCTTCCATTCATTGAGAGTAGAAGTTGCGCTTTTACGGTACATCGTATTTTATTGCAAATTAGGATGCGATACATCTGAACCCCAAGTGAGCTACATCTCAAGGGCCTGTAACTCACTTGTCTGCCAACCATATTACGCCCCAAATTGCTTCATCTTGAAAATCAGCGGCTTGGAGACCATACTTGCGACCAAGAAAGGCCGCCAGCATGGCTGCACCTTTTATATGAACGAATACACGTTGATTTTCCTTTTCTCACGGTGCATAAGGTGTGCACAAAAGCGAGACTGTTGGGAGAGCGTTCGGTTCGCATCCGAGAGGTCAAGGGTTCGAATCCCTCTAGGTCCACCAATCTGCCGCATCGTTTTGTACGATGCGGCGTTTTTTATGTCCAAAAAACTTTGGCGGACCGTGCCGGGTTCCGAACCCTGAAGTCGGATGCGAACCGGGCGGGGTCATCCATGTACTTTTTGAAAATCCATCGGTTTCACGCTTCTTTCTTTGAATTTTACACAGTGCTGCGGGCAAGCGCATCGCTTTTATGCCCCCTTTTCGGAAATTTCTTCAAAAATCTCCGCACCATCGTAGGTTGACACAGCCTTGAGCTGCTCCACTTGGTTGAAGCTGGCGTTCAGGGTGATCGAGATTTCGTAGTCTTTTCGGACACGAATCTCCGCAATGAACTGCTGCAAGATAGCGCGGCGTTCATCGTGGTTGGCGGTGTCGTACACATCCGCCCATGTAAACAGCTCGTTGCAGATGTAGTTGCTGCGCTTTGCCGTTTTGGTGGCTTCTTCGTATTCTTCCTGTGCCTGAACAAGCTGCTTTTCCAGAGTTTCCAGTGCATCTTTTGCTTCGGCCACCAGTGTGCCGAGCAGTTCTTTGTCCAAGGCACTTACGCCCCGAATGACCAGAATGGTTTCGGCTTTCAGGTCGTCCAACTCTTTCTGCTTGGCTTCCAAGTCTTTCTGGATTTTCTTGATTTTCTTCTGGATGCGGGCGGCATCGTTGGTCTTGACCGATTCCAGCAGCTTCTTCCGGGAAACCTCGCGGAACTGTGCGAAGATCTGCCGGACAACTTCTTCTACAATGGAATCCAGCTTAGAAACGCCATAGCCGGACTGCCCATCGCAGTCACCCGGATGCCGGATCTTATAAAAGCAGCTATACCGGGGCCGGACTTCTCCCATGCCGGATACGGCCAGCACATGATTTTTCACCAACATGAAAATACGGTCGGCATCAGCACTATGATTTTTGGTGCGCTTTTTGACGTTGGAAACTTCCAGCAATCGAGACAGTCGGAAGTACCATGTGGTCATCTTGAACCACGGAAGCAAATAGGTCGATCTCATTATCAATAATCCTCCAGTTATTTTACGGAATGTGAGCATTCGGACAAAAAGGATCGTGGTGGCGCACGACACCTTGCCCTTAAAAGCGCAAAAACGCCAGCCTCCCATTGAGGGAAGCTAGCGCAATATTGCACATCGGCATGATTATGGGTGGTGAAGCGGAACGATTGTGCCGGTTTGTTTGCAGTCTGGTCTACGGCAGCAGACAGGCTTTTTTTGATGCGTTACCCCAATAAAAAATCACAGTTACCTCCACAAACAGCAACTGTGATTGGATAGCGCATGAAATCGCCCAGACGAGTTACCGTTTTTTATAACTCGACCGGGAAAAGGCATAAATCAGCACAATAGGACAAAATCACCCGAACGATGATGTTGTACTGTTCTTTCTGTAAGAACGATACAATACTATTGAGGTGATGTTATAACCACCCGTCACCCCCCTGCCGCAAAGGCGCTGAAGGGCAAAAAGGTGAATACCATAGCCAGCGTCAAAAGGGCACTGACAAGGCGTGTTCGTTTTGAGAATCGTTGTTTCATGGGGTGCTCATTTCTGTTTGCAAAGTGTTCCCCTCAGATTTTGCGGGGCGAAACCATGTTTTTGACCCTGCGGGGGTCAGCCGGTCTGCGCGGTAGAGGGCAGAATGGTCATTCTGCCGTCCACGGCGGCGTCCACCATCTCGTGCTCCCGGAAATACTCCATCAGGATATCCTGACAGGAGGTTGCCACGCTGCGAGGCTTCTGCAGCTTGCAGATGGTTTCGTAGGAGATGTTGAAAAAGCTCTCGATGTTTTTGAAGTGGTAGTTCTGCAGCCCCACGGTGAACAGGGCATCGTCGCTGATCTCCTTGCCCACCTCCTTGCCGCAGTAGGTAAAGTAATCAAAGTCGCCCTTGGCGCGGTCGTAGCGCAGCCGCAGGGTGGAGGGCAGCTGGTAGAACTCGGTGTGGCCGGTGTAGGCCTCCTCCCGCAGCATGTAGTGGAGCATCTGGCGCAGCTGCCGGCCTGTCACCTTGAACATGAACACGCCATCATCGTAGGGGAAGCCCTCGATGAGGTCGCCGTAGGTGACGATGGGGCCCAGCTTTTCGGCCCGGATGCTGCCGGAGCCGATGAGCATAATATCGATGCCAAGGCTGCGGGTGAAGATGTCCGCAAACAGGTTGCCCAGCTCGGTCTCCCGGGTGCGCTCCGGGTGGGTCAGCTCCCGGCGGAAGCGCCCTACGATGTGGCTGTACTTTTCGTCCACCTGACTGGTGAAGCGGTGCAGCACCTGCTCCATGGCGGGGTTGCGGGGGCAGGTGTCGGCGGTGATGGGCACCGTGTGCCATGTGTAGGAATCGATGCAGTTGTTGTCCGTGTCCACAATGATGTCAAAGCGGCCGATCTGGTCGGTGCCGGTGCCCGCCTGCGCAATGACCACGCCGTTTTCCTCGGCGGCATGGTCCAAAAAGGTGTGGCTGTGCCCGCCGATGATCAGGTCCACCCCCCAGGCCGGGTCCAGCTGGCGGGCCAGGTGTTTGTCCTCCTCAAAGCCGATGTGGGTCAGCAGCACGGTAAAATCAATGTCGATGCTGTTGTGGGCGTTGCAGATTTTGCCCACCTCGGCGGCAGCGGCGGCGGTGTCCACAAAGGACCCCACCAGCGATTCGGACTTGGTCTGGTTGATGACGTCTTGCGTGATGATGCCGATGAAGAGGATGTTCATCCCGTCTACCTGCAGGATCTTGTAGGGGGTAAACAGCCGGGTGGGGGTGTTTTTGATGTAGAGGTTGGCGTTGATGATGGGAAAGCGCGCGCATTTTTCGATGAACAGCAGGTGGGCGATGCCGTAATCCACCTCGTGGTTGCCGATGGTGACGATGTCCGGGGCAAGGGCGTTCATGATCTCGATGGTGGAAAGCCCCTTGTATTCGGAATCGATGACCGAGCCCCGGAACATATCCCCCGCGATGGCGTAGAGGGTGTTGGGCTGTTCTGCCCGCACTTTTTCAATGTAGCCGGACAGCATGGAAACGCCGCCCACCAGTTTTTCGTCCACCTGCTCTGCCAGAAAGTCTCCGTGCAGATCATTGGAGTGGAGGATGGTGATCTTTTTGGTGTGTTTCATGGTGCATTCCTCCCGGTGTGGGTCGGCAGCGGTCAGCCCATGGCCTCCTGCCGCGCAAAGTAGACAGTATTGACAAGGCTCAGGTAGCTCTCCTGGCCCTCCAGATAGCACTTGAGGGCAAGGGTGTCCTCGTCCTCCAGCGTGACGGCGTAGCGGGAGCCGTCCTTTCCGGTAAAGGTAGCGTACCACTCCTGATTGGTCTGGAAGGGCACCTCCGGGGTGCCCTCCTGATAGAACAGATCGGCTTCTTCCACGTTCAGCTCCGGGTAGGGGGTGATGTAGCTGGCGGTGAAGGGCAGCTGGCTGCCTTCGGTGTCGGCGTCGGTGGGCAAAAAGCACATCCGGTCGGCGTCTGCGGGGTCAGTGTCAAAATAGCCCTCGTCGGTGTCGCGGCCGGTCTCCAGCCAGTTGCCCTCCAGCGACCAGGGGCTGGTGTCGGTCTCCCAGTCGTCCCCTTCCGGGTAGATGGTAAAATCGCACACGCCCTCGGCTTCCACCACATGGCCGTTCTCGCCGGAAAGGAATGGGCTGAATACCAGCTCTTCGCCGGTGCTGGGGTACAGCTCCACCTCGGTGTTGGGGGCGATATCGCTGATGTTGCACAGCAGCAGGATGGGCTGGCCGTCCTCGCTGTAATAGAGCTGTTTACCGCGCTGGAGCGGGTTTTCGGCATCGTCTGTCAGGCTCGTCTCGTAGACGAACAGGGTGGCATCCGGGTCCTGCGGGAAGATGCAGTACAAATCGCACCCGCCGTCCGGTGCCACGACCCAGTGATCCTGCGGGATGTCGTAGACGAAGCCCCACAGCTCCCGCAGGTCGGTCTGGCTGTCCAGCACCTTCTGCACATCGGTGGTGATCTCGTAGGAGCCGCCCAGATACAGCACACAGGCGCGGTATTCGTCCTCCCCTGCCAGAAGGCGCATGTAGGTCACGTCCTCCGGCTCGGTGTACTCCTGTTTGGCGGAGGGCGATGCGATCATGTTGTCTCCGTCCAGCATTTTTTCGGGCTTGGAACTGGGGGTGCTGCTGCCGCTGCTGCCGCTGCCGCAGCCTGCCAGACCGATGGCCAGCGCCAGCAGGGCGGCCAGAAGCTTCAGGTTTTTCATAAGTTCTCCTTTCTCATGCCCTGCCGGGGCGCACCTCAGGAGGCAGCGCCGGGCGTTGGGTGTTGGGAAAAATCGTCTATGCCCTCCACCGGCTCCGGGCTGCCGGTCCCGGCAGAAAGCCGGGGCGACCAGTCCAGCGCGCGGCCGGTGGTGCAGTAGACCACCGCCGTGATGTCGGGGGCGTCAGGGGTGCCGTTGCACAGCAGCAGAATGGGCTGGCCATCCTGCTTGCAATAAAGTTCCCGGCCCGTCTGGTGCGGGTACTGGGGGTCCTGCTTTTCGTAGATAAAAAGCGTATCCTCCCTGCGCACGGCAAAGATGCAGTACAGCTCCCGCCCGCCGCCCGGTGCTGCGACCCGGTGGTCTGCCGGGATGTCCGCAACAAACTGCCACGGCTGTTCCTGCAGGCTGTCCAGCGCAGCGTCCACATCGGCGGTGCGCTCCGGGACGCTGCCCAGATAGAGCACTGCGGCAAGGCTGCCGTTCTGTTCGGCCTGCTGCCGCAGCTGCGCCACGGTCACAGCGTCCGGCCGGGGAGCGCTGTCCGAAGCTGCCGCGCCGGAGCGGATGGGGTCGCCGTCCACCGGCCCGCAGCCCGCAAGGCTCAGTGTCAGCGCCAGCAGGGCGGCAAACAGCGTCATGGTCAGGCCCTTCATCTTATGCCCACGGGTCGGCAGACGTGGGGATGCGGATGCCGGTCAGCAGGTACTGCTCCCACAGAAACCACTGTCCGTTGCCCTTGCGGCGCAGCTTGATGGGGCGGGGGTCATCGGCACCGCCGCAGGGGATAAACAGCTTGCAATAGCCTTCCTCCACGTTGGAGGTGTGATTGCTGCCCACCAGCAGGGTGAAGGGCTGGCGGGGGGTATAGCCATTTTCCGGCGATGCACCCACAAAGTAGGAGAAGGGGATGTAGCTCTTGCCGTCCCGGAAGCGGTCGTTCAAAAAGGAGATATCCTGCCCGTTCAGCGGACGGGGACCGCGCAGCCAGTTGAGCATTTCCTTTCCGATGTTCTTGTCGGCACCGTAGGCGCACAGCGCACAGACGGTGAGGGCCGCAGTCTTGAAGGGGGTGTCAAGGCTTGCTTCCGGCAGCGCCTGCATCTGGGCAAGGCTTTCCGGCAGAGCCTGAAAGGTAAAGGTGACGGTCTGGTTGCCGCCGGTGGCAGCCGTGGCCTGCTTCATCTTATCAAAAAGTCCCATGAAAATACTCCTTTCTGTTTCAGCCGTAAAGGGTTCAGCTCCGGTTCGGGTCATGGCGGGGCACGGTCCGCCTGCGGACGATCTTCTGGTTCAGATCCAGACTGAGGTTTGCAAAATAGCCGTTTTCAAAATACCATGCAATGTCCTTTGTGTCCATACCAACTCTGTTGCACAGCCACCGCAGGGGTACTTCTGCCCCGGAGTAGCTCTCCACCCGGCGGGCAATGGTCCTTGCATGGTAGCGGCGGGCCTCCCCGCGGGCAAACAGCGCCAGGGGTACAGCGCCCACCACGATCCAGAACACATAGCCTCCGATGTGGGAATAGTCCTTATCCTGCAAACTCAGGCAGAGGGTATACAGCCCGCCAAAAGAGCAGAACACGCAGAAGGCAAGCCCTGCGTTCCGCAGCCATTTGAGGACACGGGGTATCTCGCCGCGGGCTTTTTCCGAAAGATAAGGGTTCATAAATATGCTCCTTTCAGAACGAACCGCCTCCGCCGCCGTGGGTCGTGCCGCTGGAGGAGGTGTGGGTGGAGCTGCCGCCGGAGCTGTCGGAGTCCTTTGCCTCCACATGCTCGGTGCGGTGCACGTCCCGGTACAGGAACAGCTCCCGGCTGTTGGTCAGTTTCATGCTGCCCTCCCGCACATAGCTGGCGGCGTTCTCCTGGAACGCCACGCTGCGCAGCTGGCTTTTCATCACACTGACGACGACCCATGCCAGCACAAGGCCGATGCCCAGCGCAAGGAACAGGTACATGAGAGACAGCGGCTCCCGGGGCAGGTTATTCACGTCGTAGGGGTGGCCCGCCCGGGCAGCGTCGATGTAGGTATCCGACCACTGGACAAAGGTGCGGAAGGCACCGGCGTAGTCTCCATCGGCCATGAAGGGGGTCATCTGCTGGCCAAGGTACTGGATGCCGGCGTCCGTAAAGGCGGTGATGCCGTAGCCGCAGGTAGAGATGTGCCACTTGCGGTCGCCTACGCTCACCAGCAGCAGCACGCCGTCCATATCGGGGCCGTAGCCGTACTGGCAGTAGTCATACAGATCATCGGCAAACTGCTCCATGCTGTCGGCACCAACGCTTTCCATCGACTCGATGGTGGCAATGGTCACATCGAAGCTCTGGCGCAGGCTCAGCTCTTCCAGTGCGTCCTCCAGCTCGTTGTCCTCGTCCTCGGTCAGCACCTCAGCGTCGTCGAACATGCGGTAGTACAGGTCGGCAAAGCCGCCCTCCACCGCAAAGGCCGGAACAGCCAGTGCCGCCGCAAGGACCAGTGCTGCCAGCGCCGCAAAGAGGGAGCGCAGTCGGTTGGAAGTCTTTTTCATTGTTCGTCCCTCCTTTACAGGATCCGTGCCAGCCACAGCAGCCACATCACGCCGTAGGATGCGGCGGAAAGGGCAGCCGTAAGGCCCAGCATCCACTTGCGGGCAGCGCCCTTGTCCACGGGCAGGTCACCCACGAATCTGCCGGTCTGACCATTCATGGCAAACAGGTAGTTTTCGCCCCGCCAGCTGGTGCTCAGCAGCCAGACCGGGAACAGCGCGTACTTTGCTTTTCCGCCGTGGAGCTGGATGCTGCTGTTTTCCACCTTGACCGAATCGTAGCCGGTAACGGTCTGCTGGAACGTCTCCTCGGTGGAGCGGCGGATGCGCTTGTTGGCCCGCTCGATGCTGTCCTCGGCGCTCACATCGTATTTGTCTGCCACATAGCCGGCCAGATAGGCGGTCTGGAACGGGATGGCGTCCTGCATGGCAAAGGGCTCGATGGACTCCATCAGGTCGTCCTCGATCTTGGAGGAGCCGTCCACCGGAACTGCGTCAAAGCCCAGCGTGCCGTCCCGCCGGACGGAGTAGTAGTTGGTCTCGGTGTAGTCGTATTTGCTGTCCGACCAGCTGCGGGTGCGGGTGGCGGTGAACCGCAGCTGGGCGTCGGCGTCGCTGTCGAAGAGCCAGAAAGGCACATACACTCCCTTGATCTCGTCGATGTGGTTCTGGCTGCGGAACACCCGGGGCAGCAGGGTCTTGCCCTTGAGGTGTTCCTGCAATTTGGCCTTGGCAGCCTTTTTGTCCAGCTTGAAGGGGATGATGAGTTCGGGGCGCAGGTCTCCGGCGAACTGTCCGGTGAGGACGATGGGGTTGCCGCAGAAGGGGCAGGCCGAGGCGGCCATGGTGTCATCGCCCACGATCTCGCCGCCGCAGCTCTTGCAGCTGTAAGTATGCAGACCGGCGGTCTCTCCTTCTGCCCAGCTGCCGCCGGGGGTGGCCCACTCCATCTCGCTGGGCTTTTCGTCCTTCAGTTCCTCGTCATAGCCCTTGAGGGTATCCACGTCGAACTCGGTGTCGCAGTAGGGGCATTTCATTTTCTGGGTGGCGCTGTCAAACTGGATGGCGCCATCGCAGCAGGGGCACTTGTATTCCAGCATTCCTGCCATAGCGTTTCCTCCTGTTATTCCAAAGGGGGCCGGGGGCTCTTCCCCGGCCCCGCTGTTTTTGTGTTGGTCTTCCCGCCGAAGCGGTCGACTCAGAAGTCCGTGGTGATGCGGAACACCACCGGCTCATCCGGCTCGGTGGCTTTGCCGTAGTGGCCCACTGCCAGGAAAGCGTTTTCCTCCAGCGGCAAAAAGACGTCAAAGGTGCAGAACTCTCCGCACAGCTGGCACAGGGTCTCGCGCTCGCCCACGGGAAGGGACTTTTCCAAAAAAGTGCCGTCCGGCGCGTACAGCTCCCACATATAGCCCGTGTCCAGCAGATAGCCGTTGGGGCGCTTCATCATCACGGCGTCAAAGCTGCCCACCGGCTGCGAGCTGCGGGCCAGCTCATTGCCGTCCAGATCAAAGGCAGCAAAGTAATCATCGCCGCTGGATTCCAGCTCGCCCACCGTCAGCAGCTCGTCCCCGCTGAGGTTCAGGGAGGACATGCTGTAGAAGGGGCCGATCTCGTTATCGCCCTCCAGTGTCAGCTCGGTGTACTCGCCGTCCTGCACCAGCACCGGCGCGGAGTTGGTCCAGTAGATCACGGTCAGATCCCGGTCCTTGGAGGAATAGCAGCTGCCCCAGTAGTCCAGTGCGTCGCCGGGCTCTTCCGGGTCGCTGCCGTTCAGATCGTAGCAGTAGACATCAAAGGTGTCCATGGCGTACAGGATGCCATTGCGGTCGATGCTGAGGGCGTTGCTGCCGCCAATGTTGTACTCTGCCACCGGGGTCAGCCGATCGTCCTTGATGGCATACTCGAAGATCTTGGCAGACTGCTCTTCATCGTCTTCGTTGTAGAAGCTGAAGAAGTAATTGCCCCGGTAGCTGTCCGCGTGGATGCAGTGATGCGCTCCGTCCAGTTCCCGGCGGACGTCAAAGGGGATGTACTGCGCCTTAAAGGTGTATTCGCCGATGGTCAGTTCCCCGGTCTGGAACTGGGTCACAGGGGCCCCTGCAGGGGCGGCTTTGTCCTCTGCTGATTCCGGCTGTGCCGAAGCGGACGGGGCACTGCTGCCGGAAGCCGGTGCACTGGAAACGCTGGATGCGCTGGCGGCACCGGAGCCGCCGCAGGCGGTCAGCCCGAGGGCGGCGGTGGCAAGGCCCATGGCCTTGAGGAAATCTCTGCGCTGGATCTTTCTCATATCCGTTCCTCCTTTTGGGGTCACTGCACTTTTGCAAAGGCTTCGTCAGCACGGCGGCTGTACACTGCCATGCCGCCGGTCTGGGCGTCGTTTGCCAGATTGATGTTCTCCACAAAGCGGGCCTTTTCCTCCTCAGAGAGCTGCCCGCCCTTCATGGCGGCAGATGCCACGGCACCCATGGCACCGATCATGCCCATCTGGCCCTTCAGCTCCCGTTCCTCGGCCTTGGACATCCGGCGGCCGAACATGCTGGTCTCATTATCGTGGACCCCGAAGATGTGGTCCAGATGCTGCCGTGCGATGTGGGCATAGCCGATCTCCCGCCGGTCCCGCTTGCTGAAGCAGATGACCAGCTCCTGCTTGATGTAGGGGTGGGGGCGCATGCCCCGCTGGGTCTGGGCCTCGGTGATGCTGCGGGGCTGCACCAGCTTCAGCTTCAGACCGCCGCCGTTGAGGGTGGGTTTCTGGCCCGGCTCCTTGGCGGGGGTCTCGTCCAGATACTCCTCGTAGCTGGCGATCTGATCGTAGCGGATCAGCTCCGGCATCTTGCCCCGGCCGCCGGTGCGGTCGTCGATGTACAGCATTCCAAGCTCATCGCAGAACACCAGCCCCATTTGCGTTGGGGTGGAGGGGTATGCGTTGACCCGGAACTCGGTCTTGTCGAACACCTCGTCGAATACCCGCTTCATCCGGGCCATGTACTCCATGTGCTCCTTTGCTTCGTCCAGCGTCAGCTCACTGAGCCGGATATA
The DNA here is from genome assembly GCF_017377665.1 of Faecalibacterium sp. Marseille-P9590. Taxonomy (NCBI): domain Bacteria; kingdom Bacillati; phylum Bacillota; class Clostridia; order Eubacteriales; family Oscillospiraceae; genus Faecalibacterium; species Faecalibacterium sp. Marseille-P9590. The sequence continues at coordinate 15,405 of NZ_JAFREF010000018.1, read as the reverse complement.
TTTGGAGCACTTGTTGCCACAGTCGTCGCAGAGGAACTGTCCGTCCCGGAGCTTGGAGCGGTGCAGGGTGCCGCACTCCTTGCCGCAGACGGCACAGTTCTGTTTTGCGAACAGGTTGGAAAAGAATCCCATCATGGTATGCTCCTTTCATTGCTCTGTATTTGTCAGGTCAGGTCTGGTCGCTGTCGTCAAAGGGGTCGCCGCACTCCGGGCAGAACTTGCCGGTGACGGTGGCACCGCAGCTGCAGGTCCAGCTGTCCGCAGCGGGCTTCGGCTCCGGCTTTTTGCTGCCGCATTCCGGGCAGAATTTGCCGGTAACGGTAGCGCCGCAGCTGCACTGCCAGCTGTCCGCCGGGGCGGGTGCGGGACGGCTGACCTGCTGGGGCGCGTCCACGCTGTCCGGACGGGCCTGCTGGCCCATAGCGAACAGGTTCTGGGCGCTCATGCCGCCCATACCGCCTGCACCGGCTGCCATGCCCATGCCCATAAAGCCGGTCATGGCACCGGCGGTGTTGCCGGCGGCGGTCTTCATGGCGTCGATCTGACCACCCACCAGACGGGCGGCAGCGGTGGTGGGATCGGTGGTCATGGCATTCTCTTCCCACTCGGTGATCTTCTTCTGCTGCTCCTCCGGGATGGACAGGGAGTTGATGTTGAAGGAAAACACCTCGATGCCGCGTTTTTTGCGCCAGACATTGGACAGCTGCTCGTTGAGCGCCTCGGAGATCTCCAGCGTGTGGGCGGGGATCTCGTAATACTGCACCTTGTTGGCCGAAAGGGTGGCAAGGGCAGGCTGCAGGGCGTTCATCAGCTCGCTCTTCAGCCGGGGTGCGATCTCGGATGCGTCATACTGGGTGGAGACGTTGCTGCACACGTTGGTGTAGAACAGCAGCGGGTCGCAGATGCGGCAGGTGAAGCTGCCGTTGCACCGCAGGTTCACCGAGAGCTTGTAGCCCCGCTCCTCGCTGACCACCACCCGGAAGGGGATGGGAGTGGCAGTGCCGTACAGGATCTCGCCCAGCTCCTTGGTGTTGATGTAGTACACCCGCTGGTCCTTTCCAGTGTCGCCGCCGTAAGTAAAGCGCTTGGCCACGGTCTGGAATGTTTCCGCCAGACTGTCGCCGAAGTTGCCGGTAAAAACGCTTGGCTCGGTAGAAGCATCGAAGGTGAACTCGCCCGGCTCAGCGCACACCTCCACCACGCGGCCCTGCTCCACGATGAGCATGCACTGTCCGTCTGCCACGGCGATGCCGCTGCCGTTGGTGATGATGTTGTCCTCGCCGTTGTTGGAGCTGCGGCGGGAGGTGCGCTTCTGGCCCTTGACCATCAGCACATCCTTGTCCAGAGAATCGCAGTAGAAAAATTCCTTCCACTGGTCTGCAAGGGTTCCGCCCAGTGCGCCCATACCTGCTTTGATAAGACCCATAGTAATTTCCTCCTGTTATTTGTTTGGTGTAAGCGACAACGCTTTGTCATCGCATTGCGTTCGGTTTCGGTCACGGTACAAGGGTTAGATCTGGGGAGTCGTTTTTCCAGTAAATGGGACGCGTGTCCCGGTCAAACAGCACTTCTCCGGCGCGGTATTTCAGGCTGCAGCCGCTGGGGCTGCCGTCATCGTTCAGCAGAATGGCCCCGAACTTGCAGGGCCTGCCGTTCTGGTCGGTCAGTTTAAAATACAGCTCGGTGCCGTCCTCGGTGCGGCCCTGTGTTCCCTCGGCGGTGCCGGTGAGGATGCCGCTCCATCCGCCCCATTCCACGCTCATGCAGCAGCTGCCGTCCGGCAGGAAGGTCATCCAGCGGATACCCTTTGCGGCCTCGTCTCCGGCGCGGTATGTTCCCCACAGCCTGCGGGGAATGGCGGTGTAGCCGATGTCGTCCCATGCCTCGGTGCGTTGAAAAACGTACCAGACCTCACTGCCCTTTTTGAGGCCGGTGGACTGCATCCGCAGCGAACCGTCCTCCATCATGGAGATGGTCCAGCGGCTTCTGCCGTCCTCGCTGAGGCTTGTCAGGTTCCAGCCCTGACTTTTTTCCCCGTCCCAGCCGGTCACAGTGCCGGCATTCAGCTCTCCGGTGCGGGTCTCGGCAGCGGACTGGATCTGCGGGCTGACGTATGTTTCCCGGATGAAGGAGACGGTCACCGTGCCGGTGATCTCGGCCTTTTCCAGCCGCAAGGTAAAGCTTTCGTTGCGGTCGGCGGGGGCATAGCTTTCACCCTGCGTCACCGCCGTGACTGCCATCCACTCGGCCAGCACCTGCCACTCCCAGTCCGGTGGCAGCGGCTGTGCATCCAGTGGGATGACCGGGACATCGCTCACATACTCTTCCCCGGACGCGCTGAACCTGCGGACCACGAAGGAAATGTTCCCCGATTCGTCCAGCGAAAAGGGCAGCTCGTCCAGCGAAGTCCACCATGCGGTGTTGCCCTCTTTCAGGCTGCCGGTGGGCAGCATTCCTCTCTCGATGGCGGCTTGACGGTCCAGCTCATCCCGGCGCTTTATGTCGCGGTACAGCGCTTCTTCCAGCGCAGCGGGGTCTGCCCCCATGCGCTGCAGCATCTGGGTGACGGTCAGCTGGTTTCCACTTTCAAAATCGAAGCACCAGCCCCAATGGAAGGGTGCATCGGTACCGCCGTAATAACTGCTGACCACAAGGCTGACGCAGTTGTCATACCAGCTGGCGTTCCATTTCATCTCTATGCAGAAGTCCCACACGTCCGGATCGGCTGCCGCCGGGCAGTCTGCGTACTCCTGCACATCGTATTCGTAGAGCTGGGCGATCTCGGCGTTGATGCGGGCGGCATCGGCGCTGTCGCTTTCCAGCCGGGGCAGATGGATGTTCAGCCGGACCTTGCCGCCGTTCTCCGCCTGTACCACCTTTTCAAGGGTGTACTGCTCGGTGATCATCACGGTGGCGTGCATGGAATCCGGCGGGGTCGATTTCAGCTCCCGGCTGCCAGCCGGGCGGGCAGAGGCTGCGGTCTTTGCCCCGCAGCCTGCCAGCAGCGCCGCCAGCAAAGCCGCCAGCGCGCCGCACAGTGCCAGGTGTTTCATCTTGCACCTCCTTGTCTGCGGGCTCAACTGCGCTGCAAGTCCATCCAGCTGATGTAACTGTACTCGGCATTGCCGCCCATATTTGCCATGGTCATGGTGCCATCCTCCCGCAGGGCGATGGCCCACTCGTAGTTTTCGTCATCCGGCCGCAGGCAGCGGAGCTGCCAGCACTCGCCCTCAAAGGCAAAGTCGACGCTGCCCCGGGTCAGCACGCCGGTGCGGGTCTCTGTGGTGGTATCGCCGTACTTCGAAATGTGGGTAAGGGTGGCTCGGACGGTGTCCGGGCTGTCGCCCGGCTCCAGCTTCAGGGTGTACTGTTCGCCGCTCTCTTCCGGATAGGACACATCTTCTTCCACCTCGGTGCGGTAGACCGTCCACTGCCCCAGAATGCGCTGCTGCCAGTCTGCGGGCACCGCCACAGCGTCCAGCGGCAGGTCGAACCGGGTGTTGCGGTACTGCCGGGTGTCGGCGTAGTAGACCCGCACCAGAAAACCTGCGCTGCCCTCGTTGTCCAGCAGCAGGGGCAGGTCGTCCAGCTGGTCCGGCTGGCTGACCGAGATCAGCTGCTTCCACCGGAAATTCTTCTGTGCTTCCGGGGTGTAGGGCCACTGGGTGCGGTCTGTTTCCGGGCTCAGCCGTTCCCACGCGGCGTCAAAGGTCTGCATCACCTGACGGCGCAGGTCGCGTTCCAGCGCGAGAGGGTCTGCACCCATGCGCTCCAGCAGCTGGGTGTTGGTAAGCTGCTTTCCGCTTTCAAAGTCAAAACACCAGTGATATTGTTCGCCCCAAGTGGGATCTTCCTCGGTCACCACGATGCTGACACAGTCGCCGTACCAGGTGGCATCCCATGTGTAGAAACCCGCCGCCAGAATGGCGTCCGGGTCGCGGTCGATGTACTCACTGCCCATCTCCCAGATCTCCTGATTGATGCGGGCAGCATCGGCGCTGTCGCTTTCCAGCTTGGGCAGATGGACCGAGATGGTGGTATAGCCCGCCGAGCACTGCTTTTCCAGCGAGATCTGCTCGGTGATGCGCGGGGTTTCAGCGTTTTCAGCTTCCGTTGCAGTCTCCGGTACAGCTTCCGGTTCGGCAGTGGTTACCGGGGCTGCAAGCGTGGCAGACTGCTTGCTTTCTGCGGGTTTTACTGCGACGCTTGCCGGAGGTGCAGGCTGTGCCCCGCAGCCCGCCAGCAGCGCTGCGGCCAGCAAAGCGGCCGGTATACACCGCAAGGGGATGTGTTTCATCTTGCACCTCCTGCTCGTTTATCAGCCGTAGCTGTGGGTCAGCACCAGCGGGACCGTTTCGTTCGTCAAGGGGTTCTGCCCGCTCAGAGGGTTAAAAATCAGGCAATCGATGCTATAATCACACTTCAATGCAGCGCTGAACGAAACCCATTCCGGGCCGTTGTCGGTGTCGCGGATAAGAGAGAATCCCAGCGCGGTGCCGTTCGGGGTAGCGCCCAGATAGGTGACAGCACCCTGATAGAAATAGCGGTTGTTGTGGGTAGCCAGCTGGCAGCCGCCGCCTGAATTCAGGTTCAGCCAGCACCAGTCCTCCCCTTCCCCAAGGCTGAAACAGCCGGTGGAATCTACCTGCTGCGGGCTGTTCCACTCAGCGGTCAGGGGGGCAAGTTCTGTTTCCGTACCGTCTGCACACAGCAGGCTGACCTCAGCGCCCCGCAGCGCCAGCGCGGTGCCGTTGTTGGCGATATAGATGGGGTCGGCACAGAGCAGAATCTGCCCATACAGCAGGCAGCGCAGCACATCCACGTACTCCACAAAACCGTCCTCGGTAAGCAGGTAGACCACGGGGTGGAAGGACGCGCCCAGCTCGCCGATGCACACATCTACATAATTATTATAGGCGTTGCGGATGGGCAGGGTGACATCGCCGTCCAGCCGAATATCATACTCCTCTGCCCATGCGATGATCTCGGGGGTGCGTTTGATGGTAACGGTGCGGGTGTCGCCGTCCAGCAACACCGAAACGCTGCCGTAGGTATCGGTAAGCGCCGGCGTTTTGGCAGGGGCGGCCGGGGTCAGCGGAAGTTCCACCTCCAGCGGACGCCAGCCGCTGCCGGCGGTGGTGTGGTATCCGGCAACAAGGGTGACGGTATTTTCGTCTTTCAGCAGAACGGTCAGGTTTTCCAGCCCGTTGTCCCGCAGGGTGTCGGCGCGCATCCCGGAGAGCATGCCGCTTTCCCGTAGATAATCGTAATATTCCTGCTGCACCATGTTGCGGTCAAAAGTCTGTATGGCAGCGCGGTATACCGCAAGCTGCGCCTCGTCCGGGTCCAGCCCCATGCGCTGCAGCATTTCCGTCACGAAGATCAGCTTTCCGGTGGCAAAATCGAAGCACCAGCCCTGAGAATAGATGGGGTCGGTACCGCCGTAGTAGCTGCTCACCACAAGGCTTACGCAGTCGCCGTACCAGTAGGCGTCCCAGTCGATGTAAGTCTGCGAGCACCATTCGTCCTGCGACACCTCAGCCTGCGGATAGCTTTCATAATCCCGATATTCCGCCGCATACCTGGCGGCAAGCTCATCGTTGAGATAGGCGGCGTCCGGGCTGTCGCACACAAGCTGCGGCACATGGATGGTCAGCTTCTGTGCGCTGCCCCACTCGCTCCGGACGGTTTTTTCCAGCGTGAACTGGTCGGTGATACGCTCCTTTTGGGTGGCAAGCGCCGGAGCATTCTGGCTGCTGCCGGTGCTCTGGCTGGCGGCAGCGGAGCCGGAGCCTGCGGGGGCAGCGGAGCCGGAGCTGCTTTTTGTGCCGCCGCAGCCGGTCAGCACCAGCGCGGCAGCCAGCACCAGCGCAGTAAGGCGTTTGTGTTTCATGGTCCCTCTCCTGTGTTCTCAGCCGTAGCTGCGGGTCATCTGCAGCTGGGTCTCGCCCTCGGCAAAGGGGTTCTGCCCGTCGATCATGGTCAGGGTCAGGTTGTCGTACAGGTCCATCTTGAACGCCGCCACAAAGTCGAGCCCCGTGTCGGTAAAGATGGCCAGCACCATGCCCTCCGGCACCACGCCCAGATACTCTGCGTCGCCCTGATCGATGCGGCTGTTGTTCTGCACGCCCAACTGAACGCTGCCGTCGCTGCTAAGCTCCAGCCAGTTTCCGTTGGTGCAGTTGAAGGAGCCGGTGATGGAATAAGGGATACCCTGCACGCTCCACTCTGACGACAGGTCAGCCAGCTCCAGCACAGAGCCATCCTTCCGGCGCAGGTTCACCTTGCTATTGCCGCTGCGCTCCAGCGACACGCCGTTGTTGGCAATGTAGATGGGGTCCTGACAGATCATGGCGTTTCCGAACAGAAGGCAGCGCAGCACATCTACATACTCCACCACGCCGTCTTTGGTCAGCAGATAGACCACCGGGTGGAAGACCGAGTCGGTCTGCTGACCGATGCACACGTCCACATATTCATTGTAAGAGCCAAGGATCGGGTAGGTGCGCGCCTGCTCCAGCCGGAGGTTGAGCTCGGTGTTCCAGGTGGCGGTCTTGGGTGCAGGGCTCAGGGTGATGGTGGCCTGCGTTCCCTTCAGCTGCACCTGCACGCCGTCGAAGGTGTCAGTCAGCACCGGCTGCGCCTGCGGCTGGGCAGCGGTCTGCAGCGGGATCTCCATATCCAGCTGCTGCCATCTCTCTTCGGACGCGGAGCTGTATCTGCCCCGAATCACCAGCTGATTTTGCTCCGGCAAAAGCAGGCAAAGGTTTTCCAGTTCATTGTATTCCAGCGTGTCCATCCGCATTTGCGACAGTTCTCCGTCGAGACGCCAGCTCTCGTAATATGCGCCCTGCGCCATCTCCCGGTCAAAGGCCTGCATGGCCTGCCGCTGCATCTGCTGCTGCACGGTGTCCGGGTCCAGACCCATCCGCTGCAGCATCTCGGCTGTGGTGATCTGCTGGCCGGTGGCAAAATCGAAGCACCAGCCACTGTAAAACCACGGGGCGGTGCCGCCATAGCGGTCGTGCATCACCAGACTGACGCAGTCGCCGTACCAGTAGGCATCCCAGTTCACGCCGATCTGCGGGTACTCACTGCCCGGCTGTCCGGCCTCCTCGTAGGCCTCATATTCCCGGAAATGTGCCGCATAGATGTCGTTCAGTTCATCGTTGATGTAGGCGGCATCCGGGCTGTCGCATTCCAGCTGCGGCACATGGACGGACACATGGACGGAAATGTACTGCCCCGTGTCCGCCTCCCACACGCCCGAAACATTCTTTTCCAGCGTGTACTGGTCGGTGATGCGCTCCTTCTGGGCCGTCTGCACCGCTGCGGCTGCGGCGCTTTGGGAAGCTGCGCCGGAGCTTTGGTCGGCAGCGGCGCTGGGGCCTGCGGGAGCAGCGGCGTCCGATGCGCCGCCGCAGCCGGTCAGCCAGAGAGCCGCCGCCAGAACCACAGCAGCAAAACATTTGTGTTTCATGGGGGTGCTCCTTTCTATAAAGCCCCGGACACAGGGGGAGTGTGCCCGGGGCAAACAGGGGGTAAATGGGAATTGTTGTTTTTACGGAGTCACTTTGCCTTTGGCAACGAGTGCGACCCAGTATTTCGCACCGCCATACTCGAACACCTGAATCGCAATCAGACTGGCCGATTTCAGATTTTCCTGAGTGTCCTCGTCCACCTGAAGCGGAAGATTTTGTGCCATCTTCTCTACGTCGTCCAAGTATATACATACCGGCATCATATTACCTGTATCCTTATCAGCAACTATGCCGATCGGGGCGCTAAGATCATTATAGCGCTTCATTACCTCACTAAGATCTCCCATGGAGTCTTCAAATTTCTTTTCGCCCTTTGCAATCTTCACCACAATTTCAGCTGCGGGCTTCAGCTCGTTATCCAGTGTGATCTGTTCCTTCACCCCGGCTGCTGCGCGGTATTTTTTGATGGCTTCCAGAACCTTGGCTTCTTCGCTGGTAGTGGGCACTGCGGGTGCGGAGGACCCGCCGCCGCAGCCTGCCAGCGAGAGCGCCACAACGGCTGCGCCGGTAAGGGTGAGGAATTCGCGTCTGTTCATCTTTTTCATGGGGTGCTCCTTTCTGTTGGTCCCCCTGCTTTTTAGGGGGCTTTGGTTTTGGTATTCTCTGCACTTGCAGTCCGCTCCATCTTATGCTATTCTTATGAATAGAATCCGCAGTTGCCCGTTGACACGTTTTGTGCACAGTGACAGGCTTTCTGCACCGGCGCAGGACTTTTTCTGGTTGTACTGTACCATACCCGGAAAAAAATTGCCCCCTCAGAAAAGCCGTTTTTGGGGGGCAATTCCAAAAAATTTTTTTGGGCTTTGGGGCTTCCCCCTCAAAAAATCCCCCCAAAAAGCCCAAAATTGGGGGGATTTTGGGGTGTTTCCCACCAAAACAGGCAGCTGCAGCCCTGCCTGTGCCGGTTTTCCCCCTCTGGCTGCAATGTGTGGAAAGGAATCATGAAAAATGGAACGAAGGACATTTTTGAAGCTTGCGGCGCTCGTCCCCGGTCTGGCGCTTGCGGGCTGCGGCGGCAGCAAAACCCTGCTCTCGCCCAAGGACCCCACCATGCTCAGCATCTGGCATGTGTACGGCGAACAGGCCGACTCGCCCATGAACCGCCTGCTGACCGAGTTCAACGACACGGTGGGCAGAGAGAAGGGCATCCTGCTCAACGTGACCAACATGACCAACAGCGCCGCCATCGGCGGCCAGCTGCAGGACGCCAAGACCGGCAAGCCCGGCGCGCTGGATCTGCCGGACCTGTTCTCGGCCCACTCCGCGGACGCCAGCGCTCTGGGCATCGAGAACCTTGTGGACTGGAACGACTGGTTCACCGCCGAGGACATGGCGGCCTATGTGCCCGGCTTTGTGCAGGACGGCATCATTGACGGGAAGCAGGTGGTGTTCCCGGTGTCCAAATCCACCCAGCTCATCTTTTTGAACGGCTCCCAGTACGCCCGGTTTGCGGCGGACACCGGGGCGCAGCTTTCCACCCTTGCCACATGGGACGGCTTTTTTGAAATGGCGGGTGCCTACCGGCAGTGGTCGCAGGGCAAGCCCTTCTGCGCGCTGGATTACCCCCTGCGTCTGGTGGAGCTGAACGCGCTGGAGCAGGGCAGCGGCGAGCTGTACAAGGGCAGCTGGTACGATCTGACCAACGAGACCTTCCGCGCTTCGTGGATGGAGTTTTCCCGGGCGCTGGTGCAGGGCGATATTCTGATCTCGGACCTGTACTCCAACACGCAGGTGATGACCGGCGAGACGCTGGCGGGTCTTGGCAGCTCTGCGGCCATCCTTTACTACAATGATTTCGTCACCTACCCGGACAACACCACCGAGCCCACCGACCTGCTGCTGGCTCCCCTGCCCCACGCCGCAGGCACCGCCACGCCCCTGATGCCGCAGGCCGGTGTGGGCCTGTGCGCCTTTAAGACTACCGACCAGAAAGCCGAAGCCGCCGCCGTGTTCCTGCGCTGGCTCACCGAACAGCAGCGCAATCTGGAATTTGCCGCCGATACCGGCTACATGCCGGTGTCCAGCGCCGCCTTTGACGCCATTGCGGACTATCCCTTTGAGCAGCAGAGCTATCAGCGGCTGTACGACGTCTACAACGAAATGCGCATCCAGAACACCCCCCTGTCCGAACCGGGCATCGTGGGGTACCACGCCAAGGCCAAAACCTTGTACGACAGCCTGCGCCAGCGCCAGAAGGACTACCCCCAGCGCCTTGCGGGCGGCGAAACGCTGGAAGCCCTTGCCGAGGAAACATGGCAGCTGCTGTGTGACAATGCCTGAGCCTGCCGCTCAGCCGGAAAGGAGGGACTTTGATGCACTTTGTTGACCGACACCGTGAAAAGATCCGCCAGAGCCCCATGAGCAGCCGGCTGCTGTGGGCCTGCCTGCTGCTGGTGGTGCTGCTGGTGTTGACCTTTGGTGCGGCACTGTTCCTGTTTGCCAGCCTGCACAACACCAAAAAGGACATCAGCCGCAGTCTGCAGATCCAGTTTTCGGTGTTCCAGAACGATATGGAGCGCTATTTTGACCAGCTGGCGGTCATGGGCGTGAACCTGTCCGAGGACATGAGCGCAGAGGTGGACAAGGAGCTTGCTCTGCGGCAGATGTCCTTTGCCCAGCTGAACGACTCCCCCGAGGTACTGAACGCGCTGGAGGAGAAAATGATCGAGCCGCTGTGCCGCCGTCTGCGCCAGACCGGCTGTTCCGGTGTTTTTGTGCTGCTGGATGCCACCGTCAACACCCGCATGGAGGGAGCAGAGCATTCCCGCGCCGGGCTGTATGTGCAGAAAAGCGGTGCCGACACCCCCACCGTGCCCCTGCTGCTGTACCGGGGCAGTGCGGAGGTGGGCAAGGCCCACAGCGTGATGCCCCACCGCAAGTGGCGCATGGAGTTCCAGACCGACCAGTTCCCGGACTACGACCGCTGGATGACCCCCGGCAGTGCCCCGCTGTACCAGTCTTACACGCTGACCGAGCGGTTCGAGCTGCCCGGCACCTCGGAGGAGGTGCAGTTGTTTTTGCTGCCCCTGCGGGGGCGGGACGGCACGATGTACGGGCTGTGCGGCTTTGAGATCAGCGAGAGCTACTTCAAGCAGAACTTTGCCCAGCCCACTGGCTTTGACCGGCTGAGCTGCCTGCTGGCCCCGGCGGGGGACGGCCTTGCCGCCGATGCCGCCCTCAGCAGCGGCACCACCGGCGGCTACTACCATGCCCCCCGGAACACGCTGGTGCTGCGCAGCATGGGCGGCGGGCTGACCCAGTTGACCGGCCCCGACAGCGCCTATGCGGGCATCTCCCAGTTGTGCCGCCTGAGCGAGAGCCTGTCCTACCGGCTGGCGGTGTGCATCCCCATGGCAGACTACCGGAGACTGGTCTTTTACGGCAATCTGCAGATGCTGCTCATCGGCCTGTTCATCGCCTTTTTCGTGGTGTTCTGCTGCATGAACTTCCACCGGCGCATCCTCTCGCCGGCGTTCCGGCAGTTCGAGGAGGACCGGCGGGAATCCCGGCGGCGGATGGACGAGCTGCAGCTGGAACGCCAGCAGATGCAGACTGAGCTGTCCCGGCTGGCGGACGTGTGCCGCAACGAGTCGGTGCCCGATGCCTTCCAGACCTTTGTTGCGGGCATCCCCACCCTGACCAAGACCGAACGCCGCATCTTTGACGGCTACGCCGCCGGGCTGCGCACCCGGGAGATCGCGCAGCAGCTGGACATCAAAGATAGCACCCTGCGCTTCCACAACAAGAACATCTACGACAAACTGGGTGTCAGCTCCCTCAAGCAGCTGCAGCAGTTCGTGGCGATCCTGAACTCCGGCAGCGGCAGCGCCCCGGACGAAAGCGGCCCCAAGAAGGCCCGCTGAATGGAACATTCCCGCGCCGCAGCTTTCACCGGAAACAAGCAAAAATGAAGGGGCCATTGCAAAATAGCCCCAACGAAAAAAATGAGATAGACTTCCCCGAGAGGGGTTGTCTATCTCATTTTTTGTTGTAAGCTGAAACTGCAATGAACCAACTACAACACAAACAGTAAGCTGATCTCTTACGAAATGATATTGTCAATATCAAATTGTGAATCAGCATCGCATTGACAACGGAAACAAAAAAGCCCGCTTCCTTCAATGTCAGTGTGATCGGTCTCCAGTACGTACTGGTATTAAAAAACACAAACTGCTATAAGCTACTTCATTCCCCTTCTTTTTCGCTGTTTACGATAGCCTGCACCTTGGTGGGCAGACCATAGATGCTGATGAAACCGGTGGCATCGCTCTGCTTGTAGTCGCCGCCTGCGGCAAAGGTGGCGATGTCTTCACGATACAGAGAGAACGGCGACCAGACCCCTGCATTGATGAGGTTGCCCTTGTACCGTTCCAGACGCACCTTTCCGGTGACATGCTCCTGTGTGGAGGTGACAAAGGCACTCAGAGCTTTGCGCAGCGGGCTGAACCACTGGCCATCATTTCCCTCGTGCAATTTCATGATTGCAGTGTCCATTATACGGGCACTTGGAAAATGTGTAAAAAGTGTTCTGCATATAGCAGCAATATGAAAGCAGTATTTCACAGCGGGGCATTATGAATCTATAATAGTAGTTGGAAATAAACAGAAAGAGGGTCTTTTTGATGGCAACGATATTTCCAAGAGAAGAAAAGGCAGAGGCACTGTTCGGGGAGATCCTGAAAAATCCAGAAGCCTGCCGCCGCCTGATGGATACCTTCAACGACTCGCTGGACATGGCAGACGCACTGGATGCGCCGACCGTGAGTGCACAGCAGTTTGCCGCAGCGCTGTTCAATGCCTACGAGAACAAGGATCTGTCTGCCTTTCTGATGGCGATCTGCCAGCACAGTATGTTTGACCTGCTACGGAACGCTGCCCTGATCCCGTTTAAATTCAACGCCGATGGTCAGCCGAACCCGGTGATCCTGACGGATGATGCCGGCGTTCTTTTGCCGAACAACAAATTTGCCGTGAGCAGCAAAGTATACGACCGGTTCATCCGGGTGTTCCAGAAGCAGGAAAAGGTAAAAATGTACCTTGCCAGCGGCTACTGCAAGTATCACGGCTACGACGAAGGCTCGATGGATGTGGTGGAGTACCACTACAACCAGCATTTGGGGCTGCTGCTGATCTACGAACTGCCGGACACCGTGAAGCAGAAGGTAACGGAAGCGGAGGCCTACTCCACCGTCTGGGATATCCAGATGAAGCTGCAGCACGCACTGCCCCGTTCCGTGGTCTACTATGGACAGGATACGCTCAAGGACGGCGGAACCCGCTACGATGAACTTGGCGTTTTTCTGCCGCTGGAACACTTTGCCGACCGGTTGGAACGCCATGTGGAAACTGCTACCAAGATCGTTTACGGCGAGTAAACGTCCTGTAAACGAACTTCCTATATAAGTGCATCACAGCAAAACAAAACGCAGCGAACCGTTAAAAGATTCGCTGCGTTTTGCCTTATAAAGGAGAATGGAAACGCTGCACATCAGGTGCAATAACGGAAAGTCTTGTCAGTGACAATACGGGCGAAGATCAACCCTAACGGCAGTGCCACGATGATGAGAATGGCATCTGCAAACCATGTGGCGGAGTCCATCAGAGACAGGATGCCCAGATTATAGATGGCACGGTAGAAATACAGTCCCGGTACCATGATAACGATGGACGGCACGGTGACGGAGATGCGGGGATAACCGGCGGCGCTCTTCAGGCAGGAGGCCAGCAGTCCGGACAGCAGTGCGCCCAGAAACGCTGCAACAGCGGGCGGAAAGCCCGCAAGGCTCACCAGCTCCAGCCGGAACGTGTTCGTTACCGCACCGATAAGGGCGGCGCAGACTGCCAGGTTCCGGGGACTGTTGAACATGAGCGAAAAGCCGAACACACCGCCAAAACTTGCCAGCAGCCGGAGCACGATCTCTTCCGGGAGTGTCAGGCTCAGGGCAGGGAACTGCACCGGCTGCAAATGCAGCAGCAGTGCCATGATCCAAGCCGTCATGGTTGCCACCAGAATGATGAGGACGGCGTAGGCCAGACGTTCCAGCCCGGAGCGCATATCCAGCTTGGCAAGGTCGATGCCGCTGGTAATGAACGGAAAGCCCGGAATGATGAAGAGCATGGAGCAGATATACCCCGCCTCGTGCTGCGCCGATACGGCAAACAGCACCTCTGCCAGCTTCAGCAGGATGGCATACACGAGGCTTGCTGAACAGACCGACGCCGTAATGCCCAGAAACAGGGTGAAATGGTGCTTTGTCAGCTTGCACCGTACAAAGTTGCCGATGCCTGCACCGCAGAAGGCACACAGCATTTCCACAATGCCGCCGCCAAGCAGAAAGGTGAAGCAGCCGCAGGCCAGTGCAGCTGCAAAGCCCAGTGCGATGGGCGAATACAAGCCGTGGATGCGCTCGATCTCATCGAGGTGGCTGTGCAGTTCTTCGCCGGTCATAAATTTTCCTTCCCGGTCGAAGTCGTTGACGAAATGCTCCAGTCGGTTCAGCCGGGAGGTATTCACGCCCGTATTTGTCAGACAGAGTGACTGGGTATAACACTGGTCACCGTCAAAGCAGGTGAACTCAATGGACAACAGGCCGATGTCCGCTGTTGTTGTGACTCCCAGCTCCCGCGAAAGGGTGTTCATGGAGCTTCGGACACGCCATGCGCCGGTGCCGCATTCCAGCAGCATCAGCCCGGTGCGTCCAATGACGGAGGCTTTTTCCACAAGCCCCGCCTCGGTAATGGGGACGCCCTTGCTGGCCGACGCATAGTCGTGCCAGTAGACTTCCATGTGATTTTTGATGATCTCACTTTGCCGTTGTCCCATACCGGAAAGCCTCCTTTGTGATATGGGAATGCTGCAGCTGTTTCAAGACTGCGGTGCTATTATAAGGGAAATTGCAGGGCGGGTAAAACGTATCTTGGATATGCCGGCAATGTTCGTTTGGTATTTCAAAGAAGAAAAACCAGCCTACCCATGTGCTGGTGGATTCCAACCCGGCTTTTGAAGAACCGTCCATGATTCTTCTGGAATAGATTTTTACGATCGATAAATCCCGCATTGAACGTTTTATGGGCTACGCTACCCCGGGAAATGTTTGGTCAGCCAGTGCAATCAGACCGTTCCGCAACGCTGTTGCAGTCGCAGTGATTCGCTCATTTGCTCTGGATTGCATTTTAAGAAGCAGCCTGGTTTCTTCTTCATTGTTGAACGGGGGTAGTGTATCCCAAAAGGTGAGCGCATAGTTTGCGATTTTAAGAGCATCCGCTCGATCCGTCTTTAGCTTTCGGATCGTATTATCACTAAAATCGTGGATCAGCATCGCATTGACAACGGAAACAAAAAAGCCCGCTTCCTTCAATGTCAGTGTGATCGGTCTCCAGTACGTACTGGTCTGTTCCATTACAATACGGATATCACCTCCCAGTTTTTTGAGTGTGGATGCCAGCTTTTTCAAGTCACTGTTCGTGTGGTGGACCTCGAAAGGCCGAAGTACGATTTCGCCTCCGGGTCTCCGTACCGCAACTGTGCTTTTGCTCTTAGACACATCGATACCGACGGCGGTAATAACAGCAGCTTCCATTTTTCTGACCTCCTTTAATGCCGGTTCCGCCTATGCCCATTACCGATGCAGCTTGCTTTGTGACACGAATGTACGGCAACATTTCTATCTGCCGATAACTCAACCTGCGTCAATCGAACGCTGCAATGGAGATGGCGGAGAACAGTTTGCGCGTACGAGCGTTCAGCTCAAGCAATGCATCGTTCTCTCTGCACATCTCAATTGTAGCTTAGGTTTGGGCATCTGTATAGCTCACTGGCTGTGAACTTCTCAGAACCAACACCATTGTAGACCAATTAAGCAAA